>JAYSVE010000699.1:0-7927 GCA_043718725.1 Methylibium sp. | reverse complement strand
CGAAACCGGCTCCCGCAGCGCCAGCGCCCACACCGGCGCCGGCACCCGCGCCGGTGCCCGCGCCCGCACCAGCGCCTGCACCCGTGGCGGCACCGGCTTCGGTCCCTGTGGTGACAGCCGCCGTACCCGCATCCGCAGTCAAGCCTGCCGTGGTTCCGAGCAAGGCCGCCTCGGCGGCCGCTCCTGCAGAAGAGCCGAGCTTCCTCAGCTCGCTGATGGACGACAACCCCTGGGCGCTGGCCGGAGGCGCCGGTCTGGTCGCCTTGCTGGCTGGCTTTGGCCTGTATCGCTTCACCCGGCCGAAGAAAGACAGCGGGGAGACCTCCTTCCTGGAAAGCCGCCTTCAGCCGGATTCGTTTTTCGGCGCCAGCGGTGGTCAGCGCATTGACACCCGGGATGCCGGCTCGGCCTCGTCTTCGTCGATGAGCTATTCGTTGAGCCAGCTCGACGCCATCGGCGACGTCGACCCGGTGGCCGAAGCCGATGTCTACCTGGCCTATGGGCGCGATCTGCAGGCCGAAGAAATCCTCAAGGAGGCAATGCGCAGCAACCCCGATCGCATGGCGATCCGTTCGAAGTTGCTGGAGGTCTATGCCAAGCGCCGCGACACCAAGGGTTTCGAGATGCTCGCGACCCAGATGTACGCACTGACGCATGGCGAAGGCGAAGACTGGACCAAGGCGCAGGAAGCCGGTCTGCAGATCGACCCCGACAACGCCCTGTACCAGCCTGGCGGTGCGCCGGTGGTGGTCCATGGCAACGCGGGCCAGGTCGTCGAGCCACTTGGCGCAACCACCATGCCTCAATCGGTCTTGCCGTCGCCCTCGCAATTCGAGAGCCTGGCCAGCGGGGCGCCGTTCGTGGACAGCTCGACGGTCGACCTCGATCTTGATTTCACCGACCTGGCCGAGCCCGCCAGCACCGCTCCGGGCGCCATGGCCCCCGCGGCAGCGCCCCAGTTTGGCGTGAGTCGTCCGATGACGCAGCGCGGCCTGGGGGACGGTAAGGCGATGTCCTCGCCCGCAGTGGATCAGCATCCGACAAACTCGCAGCCGATGGAGTTCGACCTGTCCGGTATTTCGCTTGACCTCGACCAGCCGGCGGGAAGCCCCTCCGATCCGGGTCTTGAGTCCGAGTCGGGTTTTGCCGACCTCGATTTGAGCCTTCCCGAAGGTGATGAGACCTCCGATCCCATCGGGCGCAAGCTTGAACTGGCCGCAGCGTTCAGCCAGATCGGCGATGTGGACGGCGCGCGTGAGTTGCTCAACGAGGTGATCTCCAACGCCGACGGCGCCCAGAAAGCCAAGGCCAAGGCGATGTTGGCCGACCTGGCCTGAGCGCGTCCACACGTGTGAGCGGGTGGGCCCTGCCTGCCCAACCCTTGACCCGGGTGGCCCTGGGGCTCAGCTACCAGGGCCAGGCCTACCACGGCTGGCAAAGCCAGGCCTCTGGCAACACGGTTCAGGATCGCGTCGAGCTGGCGCTCTCTGACTTCGTCGACGCGCCCGTGCGCGTCGTTTGCGCCGGGCGCACGGACTCCGGGGTTCACGCGCTCAACCAGGTGGTTCACGTGGACGTTGCCGTGCGGCGAGAAAGCGCCTCGTGGGTGCGCGGCAGCAACCGCTTTCTACCGGCCGACATTGCCGTGCAGTGGTGCAAGCCGGTGACAAGCGGGTTTCATGCCCGCTACAGCGCGTTGGGAAGGTGCTATGTCTACGTCCTGCTGGAATCGGTGGTCCGGCCAGCCGTCGAGGCCGGCGCCGTCGGTTGGACCTTCCGGGCGCTCGATGGCGACGCCATGCGCGAAGCCGCCGGCCGGCTCACCGGCGAACACGATTTCAGCGCGTTCCGTTCGGCCGAGTGCCAGGCGGCCTCGCCGGTCAAGACCATCCGTTCAATCGTCATCACGCGCCGCGGTGCCTACTGGCGCTTCGAATTCGATGCCAATGCGTTCTTGCACCACATGGTGCGCAACATCATGGGTTGCCTGGTGGCGGTCGGAACCGGGGCGCGCAGCGCCGACTGGCTGGCCGAGGTGCGCGACTCGAAGCAGCGCCGGCTGGCCGCCCCGACCTTTTCGCCCGCCGGTTTGTACTTCGCCGGCCCGTACTACGATGCGGCGCACGACATTCCAGTCCGAACGGTCGCGATGGACTGGTTGCCTTGAAGCCTGGACCTGCACATGCACCACCGAACCCGCATCAAGATTTGTGGCCTGACCCGTGAAGCCGACGTCGATGCCGCGCTGGATGCCGGTGTCGATGCCATCGGCTTTGTTCTGTACGGCCGCAGCCCGCGCTGCGTGAGCGTGGTGCGCGTCGCGGAACTGGCGCGCCGGCTTCCGGCGTTCGTGATGCCGGTCGGGCTGTTTGTCAACGCCAGCGCGGCCGAGGTTGATGCCGCGCTCCAAGCCATTCCCCAGATGCTGCTTCAGTTTCATGGCGACGAAACGCCCGAAGCCTGCGGCCAACATGGTCGACCTTTCATGCGCGCCGCGCGCATGGACGCCAGCTTCGATTTGCTAGACTTCGCGGCCAAGTTTGCACATGCCCAGGCCATTCTGCTCGACGCCCATGTCGAGGAATATGGCGGCGGCGGAAAGGTTTTCGATTGGTCACTCATTCCTCCAAACGTGCCCCGTCCAGTCGTTTTGTCTGGTGGGTTGCATGCCGGAAATGTGATCGAAGGCATTCGACAGGTGCGGCCCTGGGCCGTTGATGTGAGCTCCGGCGTGGAGTCCTCCAAAGGCATCAAGGATGCCGCGGAGATTCGCCGGTTTTGCGATGCCGTGCGCCAGGCCGATGCGCTGTGCGCAACCTGAAGAACCTGACACCCCTACCCATGTTGAATTACCAGCAACCCGACGCCAGCGGGCACTTCGGACCGTATGGCGGCACCTTTGTCGCCGAGACCCTGATCCATGCGCTCGATGAACTGAAGCAGGCCTATGCCGAGGTCCAGGTGGATCCGGCCTTCATGGCCGAGTTCCGCTCCGAACTGAAGCACTTCGTCGGGCGGCCCAGCCCGGTCTACCACGCCGCGCGGCTCAGCCGTGAACTCGGCGGCGCGCAGATCTACCTCAAGCGCGAGGATCTCAATCACACCGGCGCGCACAAGGTCAACAACACCATCGGCCAGGCCATGCTCGCGCGGCGCATGGGCAAGCCACGCGTGATTGCCGAGACCGGCGCCGGTCAGCACGGCGTGGCCACGGCCACCATCTGCGCGCGCTACGGTCTGGAATGCGTCGTGTACATGGGCAGCGAAGACATCAAGCGCCAATCGCCGAACGTGTACCGGATGCACCTGCTGGGCGCCACCGTGGTGCCGGTCGAGAGTGGCTCCAAGACCTTGAAAGATGCCTTGAACGAAGCCTTGCGCGACTGGGTGACGAATGTGGAGAACACGTTCTACATCATCGGCACGGTCGCGGGCCCGCACCCTTACCCGACCATGGTGCGTGATTTCCAGCGCGTCATCGGCGACGAATGCCGCGTCCAGATGACCGAGATGATCGGCCGCCAGCCTGACGCGGTGATTGCCTGTGTCGGTGGTGGCAGCAACGCGATGGGCCTGTTCTATCCGTACATCGAGCTTGACTCGACCCGCCTGATCGGCGTCGAAGCCGCAGGGCAGGGGCTTGACTCCGGCAAGCATGCCGCGTCGCTGAGCGCCGGGTCGCCCGGTGTGTTGCATGGCAACCGCACCTACTTGCTGCAAGACGCCGACGGCCAGATCACCGAAACCCATTCGATCTCGGCCGGCCTGGACTATCCCGGCGTCGGTCCCGAACATGCCTACCTGAAAGACATCGGGCGCGCCGAGTATGTCGGCATCACCGATGTCGAAGCGCTGGAGGCATTTCACCGCCTGTGCCGCATCGAAGGCATCATCCCGGCGCTGGAGTCCAGCCACGCCGTCGCCCACGCCATCAAGATGGCGCCGACCCTGCGCGCCGATCAGCATCTGCTGGTCAACTTGTCCGGGCGCGGCGACAAGGACATCGGCACCGTGGCCGACCTGTCCGGCGCCGACTTCTTCTGTCGCCCTTCGTGCCGTGGGCAGAGCGTGAAGGGGGCGCAATGAGCCGGATCGCGGCGACATTCGCAGCCCTCCAGGCCCAGGGCCGAAAGGCGCTGATTCCCTATGTCACGGCCGGTGACCCGTTTGCCGATGCCACGGTCGACATCATGCTGGCGCTGGCCGAGGCCGGAGCCGACATCATCGAACTGGGCGTGCCGTTCTCCGATCCGATGGCCGATGGCCCGGTGATTCAGAAGGCCTCCGAGCGCGCCCTGGCACGCGGCATCGGCATGGCGCAGGTGCTGGACCATGTGCGTGGCTTTCGAGCCCGCAACACCACCACACCGGTGGTGTTGATGGGCTACGCCAATCCCGTCGAGCGTTACGGGGTTCAACGGTTTGTCGACGCCGCCGTCGATGCGGGCGTCGATGGGGTGCTCGTCGTCGACTACCCACCCGAGGAGTGCGAAGCGTTCGCGCTGAACTTGCGCGCGCGTGGGCTGGACCCGATCTTCTTGCTGGCGCCCACCTCCAGCGACGCGCGCATGCGCCATGTCGGTCGCATCGCCAGCGGCTACGTCTACTACGTGTCGCTCAAAGGCGTCACCGGGGCCGGCCATCTTGATGTCGCCGCCGTCGCGGCCATGGTGCCGCGCATCCGCGCCCACGTCAGCGTTCCGGTGGGCGTCGGGTTCGGCATTCGCGATGCGGCGACGGCCCGGGCGGTCGCGGCGGTATCCGACGCTGTGGTCATCGGCACGGCACTGGTGCAATTGCTGCAAACCTGCAGCCGTGCCGAAGTGGCGGCTTCGGCGGGACATTTCATCGGAACCCTGCGCAGCGCGCTGGATACCTGAAAGGACAAATGCCATGAGTTGGCTCGAAAAACTCTTGCCCAGCAAAATGCAGCAGGGCGATCTGTCTGAGCGCCGCACCGTGCCCGAGGGGCTGTGGATCAAATGCCCATCCTGCGAAACCGTGCTCTACAAGACCGATCTGGAAAAGAACGTGTACGTCTGTCCCAAGTGCAGCCACCACCACCGCATCGGCGCCCGGGCTCGGCTCGACGCCTTCCTGGACGCGGAGGGCCGGTTTGAAATCGGCCAGGAAGTCCTGCCGGTGGACGCCTTGAAGTTCAAGGACAACAAGAAGTACACGGAACGCCTGAAGGACGCGCTCGAGAACACCGGCGAGACCGACGCGCTGGTCGTGATGGGCGGCGCGCTGATGACGGTGCCCATTGTTGCGGCCGCCTTCGAGTTCGAGTTCATGGGCGGGTCGATGGGCTCGGTGGTGGGGGAGCGCTTTGTCCGCGGTGTCGAAACGGCGGTCGAGCAGAAAACGCCGTTTGTCAGCTTCACCGCCACCGGCGGGGCCCGCATGCAGGAGGGCTTGCTCAGCCTGATGCAGATGGCCAAGACGAACGCCTCGCTGACCCGACTGGCCAAGGCGAGGTTGCCCTACATCAGCGTGCTCACCGATCCGACGATGGGCGGCGTGTCGGCCAGCTTTGCCTTTATCGGCGATGTGGTGATTGCCGAGCCCAAGGCCTTGATCGGATTCGCCGGCCCCCGCGTCATTGAAAACACCGTGCGCGAGAAGCTTCCCGAGGGTTTTCAGCGCGCCGAATTCCTGCTCGGCACCGGGGCAATCGACATGATCGTGGACCGGCGTGAGCTGCGCTCGACCGTGGGCAGTGCCATCGCCATGCTGCAAAGGCTCAGCTCTGACGCGCTGGCATAGGCACGCCCGGGTTGCGGTCGTCTTCACAGAAGCGGCGCGGGCCGCTCGCGTGGCGTGTCGGCGCGGTCCGACGGAGCGTTCACCTGGCCTGAAACGCAATGCCTTTGCCGACCGACCTTGACGCATGGCTCGCCCGATGCGAGCGCCTGCACCCCAAAGAAATGGACCTCACCCTGGACCGGGTGGTGCAGGTCAAGGAGCGGCTGGCGCTGCGTTTTGAGGTGCCGGTCTTCACGGTGGCGGGGACCAATGGCAAGGGTTCCACCTGCGCCATGCTGGAGGCCATCGCGCTGCAGGCCGGCTACCGTGTCGGCCTGTACATCAAGCCGCACCTGGTGCATTTCGAAGAGCGCTGCCGTGTCAATGGCCAGAGCGTGGCGGCGGCAGAATTGTTGCCGCATTTCGAGGCCGTCGAAGCGGCTCGGGGCGACGTGAGCCTGACCTACTTCGAATTCACGACGCTGGCCATCGTGCGCCTGCTGTCCATGGCGGCGCTGGACATGGTGATTCTGGAAATCGGCCTGGGCGGGCGCCTCGACGCCGTCAACGCCATCGATACCGATTGCGCGGTCATCACCAGCATCGACATCGACCACACCGAGTACCTGGGTTCCACGCGCGAGGCCATCGGCCACGAGAAGGCCGGCATCATGCGCGGCGCCAGGCCAGCGATCGTCAGTGATCCCATGCCGCCGCACAGCGTGCTCGAACACGCCCAGCGCGTGGGCGCCGACCTGTGGCTGTGCGGGCGTGATTTCCGCTGTTCCGGCGACTCGCGGCAATGGAGCTGGGCGGGCCGCGCCAAGCGCTTGCACGGCATGGCCTATCCCGCATTGCGCGGCGCCAACCAACTGCTCAATGCATCCGGTGTCCTCGCGGCCTTCGAGGCCATGCAGGCGCGGCTGCCCGTCAGTGCCCAGGCGGTGCGCAACGGCCTGGCGCTGGTGGCGTTGCCGGGGCGGTTTCAGATCCTCGCCGGACGTCCCACGCTGGTACTTGACGTTGCCCACAACCCGCACGCCGTGGCGACGCTGGTGCAGAACCTGGATCAGATGGGATTCTTTGCACACACCCACGCGGTGTTCGGTGCGATGCGCGACAAGGACATCGCGTCGATGCTGACCCGCATGGCGCCGCTGGTCGACCATTGGCATTTCACCGACCTGCCCGTGGCCCGTGCGGCCAAGGCGGCGGATCTGGCGCAGACCCATGGGCAACTGGCCAACAAGGGGCCGGGCCCGGTGGTGGTGTCGTGCCACGAAGATCCCTTGAAGGCCCTGGACGCCGCGATCAGGCTCGCGGACCCCGCTGATAGAATTGTTGTCTTCGGATCCTTTTCGACCGTGGGGGCTGTGTTGAAGGACGGGCTGCCCAAGCTCGCAGGTCAGCACCTGGGTTGACAGCCCTGCCCGGACGGGCCCCGCGACAAGCGTTTCGCGGCTTCTCACGGCTTGGCTCCGTGGTACTCCTGGAACTCGCACTGCATGGGCCTGCTCTCCTTCTTCAAGCGCAACTCGGACGCCGCGCCAAACGCTGCTCATGTGGCCGCTGCCCCCGACAGCGTGCAGCAAATCCGTGCCCGCGCGCGCCAGCGGTTGGTGGGGGCGGTGGTGCTGGTGGTCATCGGCATCATTGCGTTTCCGCTGTTGTTTGAGTCGCTGCCAAGGCCGATCCCGGTCGACATCCCGATCCAGATTCCGAGCAAGGTCGACGCACCGGCCTTGACCATGCCTGCGGCCAGACCGGACGCGCCGTTAACAGAGCCCGTTGCGCCCCAAAGCAAGCCGGCGCCCGCAGAAGCAATAGCAGAGCCCGCTGCAGTGACGCGCCCCCCGGCCGCTTCGGCCAACATGGCTTCCACGGTGGCCGAGCCGCCGGAGCGCACGGCGGTGCCCAAGGCGCCACCGCCAGCGGCTGCGGAAACGGCCAAGAAGCTGGCCGCCCCCGCGAAGGCTGCCGCACCTCCCGCCAACCCGGCCGCGACCAGTTCAGTGGCGGATGCGGTGCGGGCGAAATCGCTGCTCGAAGGCAAGGCGCCGGCCAACCCGGAAGGGGTTCGCTTTGTCGTGCAGGTCGGCGCTTTCGCGGAGTCATCGGCCGCGCAGGAGACGCGCGCAAGGGTCGAAAAGCTGGGCCTGAAGACCTACACGCAGGTGACTGA
>JAYSVE010000698.1:0-3357 GCA_043718725.1 Methylibium sp. | reverse complement strand
TTGTCGCAGGCGAACCTCGCCCGGCCGGCGGATCCCGCCCGGTTCAGAATGGCTAGTCGCTGGCCGGCCGGGCGACGATGCGCAGGTCGTCGCCGACCATTGAAACGCTGACAAAGCGCAGAGCCAGGCTGTCCTGCAGGCGCGCCAGCGGCCCGAACGCGGCGAGTTCGCGTCCCACGCCGATCAGCCTGGGCGCCATGTAGATGAGGAACTCGTCGACCAGCCCCTCGCGCACCAACGATCCGTTGAGCTTGTGGCCGGCCTCCACATGCAGCTCGTTGATGCCACGCTGCGCCAGATCGGCCAGCATGGCGGGCAGGTCGACCTTGGCGCCGCTCCCCGCCAGCACCGCGATCTCGGCGCCGCGAGCTTGCAGGATGTTCCGGCGCGCCGCATCGGGCGCGACGCAGTAGATCAGAACCTGCCCGGGCGGGTCCAGAAGGCGCGCGCTGGCGGGCGTTTCCAAACGCGAGTCGACCACCACGCGAAGCGGCTGGCGTCGCGTTTCAACCAGGCGCACGTCGAGGCGCGGATCGTCGTCGAGCACGGTGCCCACGCCGGTCAGCACGGCGCCGCCACGTCTGCGAAAAGAATGCCCGTCGGCACGCGCGGCGGCGCCGGTGATCCACTGGCTGACGCCGTTGTTCAGCGCGGTTCGACCGTCCAGCGACACGGCGGCCTTCAGGCGCACCCAGGGTCGGCCGCGCAGCATGCGCGACACGAAGCCGATGTTGAGTTCGCGCGCTTCATCGGCCAGTGGGCCGGCGTCGACCGGGATGCCGGCGGCGCGCAGCCGCGCCGCGCCCTGGCCCGCCACTAGCGGGTTCGGGTCCTGCATGGCCATCACCACCCGACCCACGCTGGCCGAGACGAGCGCATCGCAGCACGGCGGCGTGCGGCCGTGGTGGGCGCAGGGCTCCAGCGTCACGAACACGGTCGCGCCGTGCACGCTGTGGCCCCGCGCGGCCGCATCGCGCAGCGCCATCACTTCGGCATGCGGGCCGCCGGCCTGCTGGGTATGGCCGCGACCGATCACCTGGCCATCGGGCGCGGCGATCACGCAGCCGACCCGCGGGTTGGGGTCGCAGAGGCCGATGGCCTCGCGGGCCAATGCCAAGGCGTCGCGCATCCGGGGGGTGTCAAGTGCGGTCGCCGGCATGTCGGGTCAGGGCTGGTGTTGTACGGTTGCGAGGTTGGCCTGGCCGGCCACGGGGCTGATGGCCGCGCCCGCCGGACAGCTCTCGCTGCCCTTGATGACGAGGAAGTTCTGGTGTGCCAAGCCACCCGCGACACCGCTGTAGCTGGCCGGGTGTTCGATGTTGGCATCGATCGCGCCGCTGCCGTCGAAATCTGCGCTGAAGCGGCACACCCGGCGGTCGTCGGGGCCGGTGCCCACCGTCCAGCCGGCGGGCGCGAGCGTCGTGCGACCGGACCACAGCCCGCTGCCGGCCAACGGGTAGACCACACAGTGGTAGCTGACATGGCGGTCGCCCGTCTCGACCCACGCGTCCAGCCCCATCGAGGCCGGCGTCGCCGCCAAAGGCACTGCGTCGGTTCGCAGGCCCGAGGCGCCGGTGCTTGAGACCGCTTTCACGGCCTCGCTGGCGCAGTACGGTGCGACGGGGTAGGTGCCGCCGGTCAGCGCCAGCGCGACGGCCAGGGCCGGCGGTGTCTCGTTCGCCGCGCTCGCGCTGGCGGGAACGCTGGTCGAGAAGCGCACGACGCCACTGAGCAGGTGGCCGCTCACGGACTCGCAGGCGCCGAGCGTGGCCAGGCTGAGCTGCTGGTTGACGAGATCAGGCTGCACGCCCAGGCAGCGCCCGGTCACGCGCCCGGTGGTGTTCTCCATCACAAAGGCCACTGTGCCGGCGCTGACCGGCTTGAAAGCGCTGCTGCCGTTGCCCAGGTTGCTGGCGGCCAGCGGGATGCGAATCGAACGTGCCTTGACGCTGCCCAAGGCTTGCTGGGCACGCGCGACGTTCAACGCGCCGGAATAGGCCGGGTCCGTGCCCGAGATCAGCGAATCCAGCACTACGCGGTGCATGCTGCCAGACCGGTCCGCCCAGCTCACCGCCACGCTGGCGGTCTTCGTGTTGGGCACTTCGGCCGCGGCGATGCTGCGCGACACCTCGTAGCGCGTGTTGCCGGTCAACCCGGTCGAGGCGTCAGCGTGACTCGTGGCACTGCTGATGTCGGCATAGGCGCGTGCGCCGGACGTGGCCGCCATCACCGAAAACGCCCGCAGCCGCTCCAGATCTTCCTGCGCCAGACGCACGGCCTCGGAACGTTGGCGCGCCAGGTCGGCGTTCAGGCGCAGCTGGGTTTGCACGCGGGCCACCGAGAACATGCCCAGTGACAGCACCAACAGCGCGACCAACGCCTCCAGCAAGGTCGTGCCGCGTTGACGCCGATGGGGTGCGAGCCGGGCCATCATCGAGTCCGTCAGAAGTCGCGCCAGCTTCCGCTGACCCGCGCAAAGCTGCCGCCGCTGGTCTTGAGCGCCGCCAGCACGCGAGCGTCATAGACGATGTCCGGCGTGCCGTTGCCAAGCACATCGCCCTCGGTGACGAGGGCGCCGCGCAGCAGGGCGCCGGTGGCGGACGTGCCGTTCCAGCGCAGGGCCGCGCTGTAGAGCAGGCCATGAAACTGCACGTCGCCATTGAACTCGGCGGCACCCTCGACCACCAGCACGATCGGGCTCTGCGGCGTGCCCAGCGACACCGGGCCGTCGACGACCAGGTCGCCGCCGACCCAGACCATCGGATGGCCGCCGACGCTGCCCAGAGCGCCGACCAGCGCGGCCGTGCAATTGCCCGTGCAATCCAGCACCCGCACCGTCGACTGGCCTTTCCAGCCGGCTTTGTCGAGGCCGAAATAGGACGTGAACAAGCGCTCCGGTGTCAGGGCCAGCAACGCCGCGTCGTTGCCGAGCATGGCGTTGGCCAGCGGCGAACCGGCCGGCGGCGTGATGCGGACTTGCGCGGAGAAGATGCCCGCGCCGGCATGCAGCGCCAGGCCTCCCGAAGCGGCATCGGTGTTGTGCGCGCCCCAGGCGGCGGTGGTGTTGATCCGGCCGCGCGCGGTCAGCGGCGCAGCCGGCGGCGTGCCCAGTGCCGACAGCAGCCCGAAAGCGACTTCAACCTTCGCGTTGGCGTCAGTCACACCCGTCGCCGCCGCGGCGCAAACACCTGCCAGGCTGGTGCAGCCACGGGACACCGCGCGCACGATGCCCGGCTTGCCGCCGCTCAGAAATTGCAAGGTGAAGGCCGGATGCAGCGCCGGACCGGTCGGCGCGGCCAGGCTGGGCAGCCCCGTGGCCGGGCAACTGCAGGCCCAGCCGCTGACCGTGCGCACACA
>JAYSVE010000697.1:0-3364 GCA_043718725.1 Methylibium sp. | reverse complement strand
ATCGATCTGACTGTTGCCGATCGGCCTGCTGGGTGCGTTCGATGCTTCGTTGGCGAACGTCAGCGAGGCGACGCTAAGCAGACCGTGGTCCGAAGGCTCCGCTTGGCAATTCCCGGCCATCACCTGTCGTTTGCGAACGGCGGCTTGGAGGTTCGCCGAACGCTCACCGACGCCGCGCTTCATGCCGCCGACCTGCGCGACGGCGATCTCCACGCGCGACTGGCGACTCATGCCGCGCTGTTGCATCTATCTCCCCGTCATCGCTCATGTGATTGATGATCGGCCGCGCGCAGTGTCATTCGATACTGCGGCGTCGCAGTCTTGACTGCGCGCGCGTGGCGGAGTAGCTTCGCGCGGTGGCCGTGATCGCGCCAAAGGCGCGCGCGGCGGAGAGAGGAACACCATGCGCACCCCTGCACATTGTCGTTTAGTCACGCCTTCTGTCTGGGCGGCGGAGTTGCCTTGGGCCCCGGCAAGAGTCTTGCCGCTGGTGGTATTCCTTGCAGCCTGCACGCCGGCACAGACACTGCAGGTGGCAGGAGACCGCGCTACGACCTCGCCGGCCACCATCACCACCACCGGCTCGGCGCCGCAGCCAGCCGAGGTGGTTGCGAGCACGGCGCGCGGCAACACCTTCATCGTGCCCGCGGGCTGGGCGTTCACGCGACGCGGCGAGATCGCGCTGCTCGAGCCGCCGGAGCGCGGCTCGTGGGTGGCCATCGTCGACGTGCAGGCGCCCGATGCCGCCGCCGCCGTCGCGGCCGCCTGGGCGCAGGTTCAGCCCGATATGGGCCGTTCGCTGCAAGTGCGCACGCCGGTGGCACCGCGCAACGGCTGGAGCCGCCGCGCGAGTTTCGAGTACGTGACCTCGCCCAACGAACACAGGGAGGTGCAGGCCATCGCACAGCGCTCGGCCTCGAACGGGGTATGGAATGTGGTCATTGAGGACGTGGCCATCGACCTGCGCCAGAAGCGCGGCTCGCAGTTCAGCGCCCTCTACGCCCGGCTGTTGCCGCAGGGCTACCAGCGCGAGAATTTCTCCGGGCAAAAGGCTCGGGTGCTGGACGCTGCCCGTGTCGCCGAACTCACCGGCTTTGTCGAAAGCGCGCTCCAGGAAGCCCGCGTGCCCGGCGCAGCGCTCGGCTTGATCCAGGACGGCAAGGTCGTCTTTGCCGGCGGCTTCGGCGTGCGCGACATGCGCCGGCCCGACAAGGTGGATGCCGATACGCGCTTTCTCATCGCCTCCATCACCAAGCCGTTGACCACCCTGATGCTGGCCAAGCTCGTCGACGACAAGCGTCTCGACTGGGAAACGCCGGCCGCGGCACTGTTGCCGAAGTTCAAGCTTGGCAATGCGGAAACCACCGCCCAGGCGCGAGTGAAGCACCTGATCTGCGCCTGCACCGGCTTGCCACGGCGCGACTATGAATGGCTGTTCGAGTTCGGCAACGCCACCGCGGACTCGGCGCTGGCGAGCCTGTCAACGATGCAGCCGACCACCGGCTTCGGCGAGCTCTACCAGTATTCCAACCCCATGGCTGCCGCGGCCGGTTATGTCGGCGGGCACGTCGCCAACCCGGGTATGGAGCTGGGCTCGGCGTATGACAAAGCGATGCGGGACCTGGTGTACCAGCCGCTTGGGATGCAGCGCACGACGCACGACTTCGATGCCGCCGAGCGCGGCCCCAACACCACGGTGCCGCATGGACTGGACATCGACGGCCGTGTGCAGTTGGTGGACCCAGGCTCCAACCGCGCGGTCATCCACGTCCGCCCCGCGGGTGGCGCATGGAGCACGGTGAACGATTTGCTGAAGTTCGTGGCGATGGAACTTGCCGAAGGGGCGCTGCCGGACGGCCGACGCTACATCGGCCGCGAAGCCCTGCTCGCGCGCCGAGCGCCGCAGGTCAAGACCAGCGCCGATGCCAGCTACGGCATGGGCCTGGAGGTGGATCGCGAGCTCGGCACGCCCGTGGTCTCCCACGGCGGCGACATGCGGGGCTTCCACAGCCTGGCGCTGTGGCTGCCCGAGCACGGCGTCGGCGCGGTGCTGTTGACCAACTGGCAACCAGGCTGGCACCTGAGCAGCGCCTTCCAGCGCAAGCTGCTCGAAGTGCTGTTCGGCGCGCGGCCCGAAGCCGGCGAGGCATTCACCGCTCGCACCCAGGCCTATTCCACCTGGCTGCAAAGCGAACGGCAGCGCCTCGACTGGCCGGTGGGCGCAGCCATGGCACAGAGTCTGGCCGCGCGCTACCACCACCCGGCCATCGGCGAGGTGTGGGTGCGGCGCACCGCGCAAGGCGTGCAGCTCGACTTCGGCGAGTGGGCCAGCGAGGTGGCGCACCTGCGCAACCCGGACGGCACCGATTCGCTGATCACGGTCTCGGCGACGACGCGGCTGCGCTATGACTTCCTCGTCGGCCGCCGCCTGGACGGCAAGCGCACGCTGCTGCTGCGGGATGCGCAGCATCGGTATGAGTTGTTGGAGCAGGAGTGACGGGTCCTGATCGCGCGCGCGGCGCGATGCGACGGCGAGCGTGACCGCGCGCAGTTGATGGCGTATCGGAAGTGCGGGATCACGATGACGGTACTTTTTCCGTCCCCATGGCATCCTGAACACGGCAGTACACGGCGCCCGATGCGCTTGAATCTGTCTTTGGATGCAGGCGGAGATCCGTTGGGCGTTGACAGCCCAGCCGAAAAGCGTCTCCCCTGGCCGCTTCCATTGGTCGCGCAACCACTCGGACGCAGCCGACTCCAGCGGCCCTGCGCGCCGGGCCGCCTGAACAGTGGTGGATCGGAATCGTCAAGCCGCTTGCAGCGCTTGACCTCGGGCAGCTGAGCGTGGTGGCGCAGGCGCCTGCAGCCCCAGGTGCGTGAGGATCTTCTCGATCACCGGCTGTTCCAGGATGGCCGCAATGATCTTCAGCTCGCCGCAGCAGTTCGGGCAGTGCTCCAGGTCGATCTCGAATACGCGCTTGAGCAGCTTGGCCCAACTCAGCCGCACCGGGCGGTGATGCGCGCAGTTCGCCTCGCATTCGACGGGCTGTGTGGCCTGCGCCGGCGACTCGGGCCCTTGCGGCACCACCAGCGCGCGCAGCTTGGCGTTGGGCGCCAGCACACCATGAAAGCGGATCAGGTGCAGCCTTGGCCTTGGCACGAGCGCTGCCAGCCGCTGCATGAACTCCAGCGGCGACATCACCAGATGCGTGGTGCCGTCGCGCCAGGGGGTCTTGAGCTTAAGCACCACCTGCCCGGCGGCGTTGGCCTGTTGACGATTGGCATCGTCAGCACCGCCAAGTACTTCGTGCCCCGGTTGCTGGCGCGGTTTCATGAAGAGCACGCGGGCATCGAGGTGCGCCTG
>JAYSVE010000696.1:0-3367 GCA_043718725.1 Methylibium sp. | reverse complement strand
GTATAGGGATGCGCGGCGGCGTGGAACAGCACCTCGGGCGCGCCCTGCTCGACGATGCGGCCCTGGTACATCACCGCCACTTCGTCGCACACATGGTCCACCACCGCCAGGTCGTGGCTGATCAGCAGGTAGGTCACGCCGAACTGCTGCTGCAAGTCCTGCAACAGGTTCAGCACCTGGGCCTGCACCGACACATCCAGCGCGCTCACCGGCTCGTCGGCGACGATGAGCCGGGGCCGCGTGATCAGCGCGCGGGCGATGGCAATGCGCTGGCGCTGGCCGCCTGAAAACTCGTGCGGATACTTGCTGGCGTCGCTGGCGCGCAGGCCGACGGCGTCCAGCGACTCGGCCACCCGCCGCGCCGCATCGGCGGTCGCGTCCACCGCCAGCGGCTCGGCAACGATGCGGCCGACGCGCTGGTGCGGGTCGAGCGAGCCGTAGGGGTCTTGAAACACCATCTGGAAGTCGCGCCGCGCCGCGCGCAAATCGGCCGCACTCAATGCGTTCAGGTCGCGGCCCAAGAAGCGCACCTCGCCCGAGCTGGGCCGCTCCAGCGCCATCGCCAACCGCGCCAGGGTCGACTTGCCCGAGCCCGATTCGCCGACGATCCCCAGGCTGCGGCCCCGAACCAGTTGCAGGCTCACGCCGGCCAGCGCCTGCACCACCGGGGCGGGGCGCAGCAGACGCTCGCGCGGCAGCGTGTAGCGCCGCGTCACCGCGTGCAGCGCCAGCAGCGGCGCCTCGGCGGCCGTCATGGATGCGAGCGGGGCGGCATCGAGGAGCGGGCTGCCAAGCGTCATGGTCAGCAGTCTAGTGGGGCGTGCAGCGCCCTGCCGCGGCCGCCGCGCGGGCCGCGAGCGGTGGGTCATTAGACTGGCCGAACGCGCCGCGCCGCCTGGCCGACCCAACCGAGAATCGCCCATGAACACCGACCCCCACGCTCCGTTTCGCGGCATCTGGCCCGCCATGCTGACCCCGTTGGGCGCCGACCTGGCCATAGACCACGCCCGCTTCAGCGCCCACGCCCATGCCTTGCTGGCCGCGGGCTGCGGCGGCGTCACGCCGTTCGGCACCACCGGCGAAGGGCCGTCGTTCGCACTCGCCGAGCGCATCGATGCGGTCAACGCGCTGGTCGAGAGCGGCGTGCCGGCGTCGCAAATCCTGGTCTCCACCAGTTGCGCGGCGCTGCCCGAAACCGTGGCGCTGACGCGCCATGCGCTGCACATCGGCGCGCACGGCTGCCTGATGCTGCCGCCGTTCTACCTGAAGGGTGTGTCCGACCAGGGCGTGATCGATGCGTACCGATACGTCATCGACGCCGTGGCCGATGCGCGGCTGCGGCTGTACCTGTACCACATCCCGCAGGTGGCGGGCGTGGGCCTGTCGCACCATGTCATACACACGCTCAAGCAGGCCTACCCGCAAACGATCGTCGGCATCAAGGACAGCAGTTGCGAGCGGGAGCATTCGCTGGCGCTGGCCAATGCCTTCATGCCCAGGCTGATGGTCTATGTCGGCAACGAGCTGGACCTGCGCGAGCTGGGCCGGCGCGGCAGCGCGGGGGCCATCAGCGGCCTGGCCAACTTCATGCCCAAGCGCGTGCACCGGCTGGTGGCGCAGCCCGACGCGGCCGGCACGCAGGCCGACCTGGAGCGCACCCGCCAAGTGCTGGAGCGGCTCAATGCGCATGCGCTGATTCCCGCGATCAAGGGCGTGATGGCCGGCGTCGCGCAAGAGCCGGCCTGGCTGCGCGTGCGCCCGCCGCTGGTGGCCCTGACCACCGGTGAGATGCACACCCTGATGGCCGGGATCGCCGACCTGGGCGTCGACCCCGAGATGAACCGCTAAGCCCAACGAACCCCAAGGGACCCCAAGCAACCCCAAGCAACCCCAAGGAGACCGCATGTATCGATTCGCACTTCGCCGCCGCCTGCTGGCCGCCGCCGCCGCGCTGGCGCTCGTCACCGCCTTTGCCCCTGTCGCCCAGGCCCAGACCAAGGTCGCCTTGCGCATCTCCACCCCGGCCGTGCCGGACGACTGGCACGCCAGGATGTGGACGGTGCTGAAGGAGTCGCTCGACAAAAGCGCGCCGGGCGAATTCGACGTGCAGATCAACCTGAACGCGGCGCTGTTCAAGCAGGGCACCGAGCCGGCGGCGATGGCGCGCGGCAACCTGGAGATGGCTTCGATCTCGGCCTTCGACATCGCCAAGCTGGTGCCCGAGATGTCGATCTTCACCGCCGGCTACATCGTGCGCGACCCCGACCACCAGCAAAAGGTGTTCAACGGGACGATCGGCGACGAGATGTTCAAGCTGGTGAGCGAGAAGATGGACATCACCGTGCTGTCGACCATTTACCTTGGCACGCGCCAGGTCAACCTGCGCGAGGCGCGCGCGGTCAAGACGCCGGCCGACCTGAAGGGCGTGAAGCTGCGCATGCCGGGCTCCAAGGAATGGCTGTTCCTGGGCGAAGCGCTGGGCGCCACCGCCACGCCGCTGGCCTTCGGCGAGGTCTACCTGGGCCTGAAGACCGGCACCATCGACGGCCAGGACAACCCGCTGCCCACCGTGCGCGCGGCCAAGTTCCATGAGGTGACCAAGCAACTGGTGATGACCAGCCACCTGGTCGACGGCATCTTCATCTCCATTGCCAGCAAGGCCTGGAACGCACTGACCCCCGCGCAGAAACAAAAGCTCAAGGCGGCGGCACTTGAGGCGACGCAGTTCAACAACCAGAACCGCATCAAGGAAGAAGCCGAGATCGTCGACTTCTTCAAGGCGCAAGGCCTGCAGGTGAGCACGCCCGATGTCGACGCGTTCCGCAAGAGCGTGCAGGCGGCCTACGGCGCCTCCGACATGGCCAAGACCTGGCCCAAGGGCCTGCTCGACCGCATCAACGCCACGAAGTAAATGCGCGGTCTGGCCAGGCGCTGCGCCGACGCCGTCGGCACCGCGCTGTTCGCGCTGCTGTTCCTGACCTTCCTGGTGCAGATCACGGCGCGCTTCGGCTTCAACAAGCCGCTGCCGTGGACCGACGAGCTGGCGGTGATCCTGTACGTATGGGTCATTCTGTGGGCCGCGGCGCTGATGGTGCCGGCCCGCGAGCATGTCGCCTTTGACCTGCTCTACAACGCCTGCGGCCCGCGCACCCGGCGCGCGATGCGGCTTGTGGGCTGCCTGATGATCGGCGCCTTGGCGGCGTTGGGCCTGCCCGGCGCCTGGGACTACGTCAACTTCATGGCGCGCGAAGGCACTCCCGTGCTGGGCTGGTCGTTCCGCTGGGTGTTCATGCCCTTCGTGCTGCTGCTGGTGGCGCTGGTGCTGCGCAATGGGTGGCAAGCCTGGCGGACGCTGCGCGGCCTGGAC
>JAYSVE010000695.1:0-3370 GCA_043718725.1 Methylibium sp. | reverse complement strand
CCGGCGGCGGGCTGCACCGTTTCGAGAACTTCGACGCCGAGCACAACGCCCGGATCATGCCGCTGCGCGAAGCGTTCCGGCATTCGGTCAACCTGGTGTTCATCCGCCTGATGCGCGACGTCGTGCGCCACCGCATGTATGGCGACGCGGACGACAGCGAAGACATGTTGCGCGAGGGTTCCGACCCGCGCCGGCAAGAGCAACTGGAACGCTTTGCCGACCGCGAAGGCTCGGCCTACCTGACCCGCTTCTATCGCAAATACCAGGGCAAGTCGGCGGCCGACGCGCAGGCGCTGCTGTTGCGCGCGGTGCGGCCTTCGGCGCCGCGCGTGGCGAGCGTGCTGCTGGGCATCGACCCGCGGATGAGCGAGGCGCAACTAGACGCGGCGCTGACCCGCCAGCTCGGCCACGGGGTCGAGTCGGAACAGGGCTTGCGTTCACTGCGCGAGCGCAGCGCGGCGCTGTCGCTCGCCGACCGCGGCTATGTGGCGCGGGTCCATCCGCTCGAACTCTGGCTGGTGGGCTACCTGCGCAGCCACCCCGCGGCCACGCTGACCGACGTGCTCGGTGCCAGCCAGGACGAGCGCCAGGAAGCCTACGCGTGGCTGTTCCGCACACGCCACAAGGGCGCTCAGGACCAACGCATCCGCGGCCTGCTGGAACTCGACGCCTTCGCGCAGATCCAGCAGTCCTGGAAGCGCCTGGGTTACCCGTTCGAGACGCTCACGCCGTCCTACGCCAGCGCGATCGGCGCGTCGGGCGACCGGCCGGCGGCGTTGGCCGAGCTGATGGGCATCATCGTGAGCGGCGGCCACCGGCTGCCGGTGCAGCGCCTGGGCGCGCTGCACTTTGCCCGTGACACGCCGTATGAAACCCGGCTCGAGCCGCGCCGCGCGGCCCCCGAGCCGCTGCTCAACCCGCAGGTCGCCGAGACGGTTCGCCGGGCGTTGCTGGGCGTGGTCGACGACGGCACCGCGCGGCGGCTGAAGGGCGTGCTGGTCGACCCGAACGGCCGGGCCTTCGAGGTCGGCGGCAAGACCGGCACCGGCGACCACCGCGTCAAGGTCGCGGCGCAGAACGGGCAGAAGGCGTCCGAACGCGTGATCGACCGCACCGCGACCTTCGTGTTCATGATCGGCGAGCGCTATTTCGGCACCGTGACGGCCTATGTGCACGAACCCCATGCGGCGCGCTTTGGGTTCACCAGCGCGCTGCCGGTGCAGTTGCTCAAGACGATCGGGCCGCCATTGCTGGCGCTGCTGCAAGACGGCGGCTGCCAGGCCGAAACGACGCCGCGCTGACGCCCGGACACCCGGCAGCGCGGCCTATAGTTTGTAGTTGCTGGCAAACCAGCGCCCGCGACCCGCCTTGCCACGCCCACCCACCGATCCGCATGACCTCGTCAAAACCGATTCAACTCTCGGCCCCCGACCTCTCGCGCTGGCGCGCCGGCAACACCGGCACCGAACACGTCTGGAGCTTCGACTCGGGACGGCGCGGCCCGCATGTGATGCTGCAGGCGCTGACCCATGGCAACGAGATTTGCGGCGCGATCGCGCTGGACTGGCTGTTGCAGCAACCCGTCGAACTGCACCCGGAGCGCGGGCGCCTGACCCTGGCCTTCGGCAACGTCGAAGCCTATGCGCGCTGGGACCCGCACCACCCCGACCGCAGCCGCTTCGTCGACGAAGACCTGAACCGCGTCTGGGCCGACGCGGCGCTGCTGTCAACGCGCGACTCGGTGGAGTTGCGTCGCGCCCGGGCGCTGCGACCGTTCGTCGACACGGCCGACTTCTTGCTCGACATCCATTCGATGCACGAGCCTTGCGCGCCCATCATGGTGTGCGGCGCGACTGGCCGCGGCGGCGAGAAGGGCGCGGCCTACGCGCGCAAGCTCAAGGTGCCCGAGGTGTTGCTGGTCGACACCGGCCACCCGTCGGGCCTGCGCATGATCGAGCGCGGCCACTTCGGCAACCCGCGCGACGCGCGCACCGCGGTGCTGATCGAATGCGGCCAGCACTGGCAACAGAGCAGCGCCGACGTGGCGCTGGACGCGATGCTGCGCTTCCTGCAGTTCACCGGCGCGGCGTCAGCCGAATTCGTCGCGCCGCACTTGCAGAGCCTCGGGCTGAAGGCGCCCAAGAAGCAGCACACCGTGCGCGTCACCGAAGCGGTGGTGGCGCAAAGCCTGGACTTCCGCTTCGAGCGCGACTTTCAGGGCCTGGAGGTCATTGCCAAGGCCGGCGACCCGATCGCCCACGACCGCGCCACCACCATCCGCGCGCCCTACGACAACACGGTGCTGGTGATGCCGTCGATGGCACAGTTGCGGGTCGGCACGACGATGGTGCGGCTGGGGCGGGTGGAGGACGAGGCCCAGGCGGCTTGAGCCACCGGACGGGCAGCGCCCGCCCCCATCGACCCGCCGCCATTCGCGGGCTGACGCCAAGGTTCAAAGCTCCACGATGCTCTTGAACCCGCCCCAGAACATGCGCATGCCATCGAACGGCATGGCCTTCGGATCGGTGGGCAGGCGCGGGTCCTTCATGACCTTGGCGTTGACGCTGTCGCGGTGCTTGCGCGAGCGGTACACAACCCACGAGAACACCACGGTCTCGCCGGCCTTGAGCTTGACGGCCTGCGGGAACGAGGTGCGCTTGCCCGGCTTCACGTCGTCGGCGACGGTTTCGACGTACTGCAGCGCGCCATGCTCGATCCAGATCTTGCCGGCCTTGCGAGCCAGGCGCCGATAGTCGGCGAGGTTCTTCGTCGGGACGGGTACGACGAAGCCGTCAACGTAGTGGGCCATGCGAGGTCTCCTTCGGGTTGGGGCCCTCAAGCGTAGATCGGGAGCCGGCCGGACTCAAGCGCCAAGTCAGTCAGTCAGTCTTGAGAAAGACGATCGAATGTGCTTGAATCCGGCGAGCTGCCCAAGCCCTTGGAAGGCCACGCGGCACCGCGTCCCTCACCCGGAGAAACACCCCATGCATCCAGACCTTACTGTGTCGCTGCGTCGCAGCCTTCAGGCCACGCTGTTGGCCGCGGCCCTTGCCGGCACCTGGGCCGCGTTGGCGCACGAGCCGCTCAAGACGCCCGGCGCGCCGCCGGGCATTGCGCTGCCGCCCACCACCGAGGTGCTGCCGGCGGCGCCGCCGTGGGACGGGGTGGCCTTCAAGGGCGGTGTGGTGTCGGTGTCGCACCCGCTCGCGGCGCAGGCCGGGGCGCAGGTGCTGGCGCGCGGCGGCAATGCCATCGACGCGGCCGCGGCGATCCAGTTCATGCTCAACGTGGTGGAGCCGCAGTTCTCCGGCATCGGCGGCGGCGGCTTCATGATGGTCCACCTGGCGCGCCACCACCGCACGTTTGCGAT
>JAYSVE010000694.1:0-7972 GCA_043718725.1 Methylibium sp. | reverse complement strand
GGGCACCCGCACGCTCGACCCCGAGAAGCTGCGCGAGCTGGTGCAGGGCCGCTTCGTCGATGCGATGGGCGCGACGGCGGCGAGCATGACGATGGAGGAAATCCACGAAAGCCGCAGCGTCTATGTGCGCGGCGTGCGCGAGCTGGTCGCCCACACCATGACCGAGAACGGCCTGGAGCTGGAAGCGGTGTCGCTGACCAGCGTCGACCAGGCTGACATGAAGCAGTTCAACCCGTCGAACGCCTTCGATGCCGAGGGCCTGACCCGCCTGACCGAGGAGATCGAGACGCGCAAGAAGAAGCGCAACGACATCGAGAAGGACACGCAGATCGCGATTCGCGCGAAGAACCTCGAATCCGAGAAGCTCGGCCTGGCGATCGACCAGGAAAGCGAGTACGCGCGCATGGCGCAGGAGCGTGAGATCGCGATGCGCCGGGCCCAGCAGCGCGCCGAGATCGCGCGCGAGAAGACCGACCGCGACCACGACATCGAGGCAGCGCAGATCCGCGTCAAGGAAGAGATCGAGAAGTCACGCATCAAGCAGGAGCGGGCGGTCGAATCCGAGCAACTGCTGCGCGAGCAGGACTTGCAGACCCTGGAGATCAAGCGCCGCCGTGCGCTCGAGTTGGAAGAGCAGGAGCGCGTCATCGCGGTCGCGCAGAAGTCGCGTGCCCAGTCCGAGGCGCAGACGGCGGCCGAGGTCGCGCGCGCTGATGCGGTCGAGGCCACCGAGCGCGTCAACACGGTGCGCGACACGGCCATCGCCGAGCGCCGCAAGCGCATCGACTTGGTGGAGGCTTCGCAGCACGCCGAGCGCGACGCGATCAAACTCACCACCGGCGCGGCCGCCGAGCTGCGGGCGGCGGGCGATCGCGCCCAGGCGCAGGTGGCTGCGGCCGAGGCCGCGAAGGTGCGCTACGAAATCGACGCCGAAGGCCGGCGCAAGCTCAACGAGGCCGAGAACATGCGCTCCGAAGCGAGCCGGCGCAGCGCGCTGCAGGAAGACCTGATCCGTAGCCTGCCGAGCATCATCCGCGAG
Organism: Methylibium sp.; assembly: GCA_043718725.1. GTDB lineage: Bacteria > Pseudomonadota > Gammaproteobacteria > Burkholderiales > Burkholderiaceae_C > LGRD01. The sequence goes on along the minus strand of JAYSVE010000694.1, from coordinate 6,933 downwards.
AGCGTGAAGCCGATGGAGAAGATCGACTCCATCAAGATCCTGCAGGTCGATGGCCTGCCAGGGTTGAGCGGGGCGGCGGCGCAGGGTCAGGGTGACGGTGCGGGGGCGGTCGATGGCGGTGGCAGTGGTGGAGGCGGCGGCAAGCGAGGCGGCAGCCTGGCCGATCAGGCGGTCAACTCGGCGCTGCGCTACCGGGCCCAGGTGCCGTTCGTGGACGGGCTGTTGCGCGAGATCGGCATGTCGCCGAGTGCGATGACATCGACCGGCGGGTTGACGATCTTTCCGGTCGGCGAGTACCCCGACCCGAAAGACGCTGAACGTCATTGACGAGAGTGCACGCGATGAGTCGGGACGAACTCCACAGGCAACACGGGCGCGACGCGCTTGACGAGCGTCGCCTGGCGGTGACGACGAACTGGGCATTCTTCGGTTCGTTCGGCCTTTGCTTCACGCTGTCGGGCTTCAGCTCGGCCAACCTGCTCGCCGGCCTGTTCGGCTTCGCGCTGCTGGCCGCGGCGTTCGGCGTGCACATCATCATCAATCACCTGTTTCGCACGCACTTTTCGAAAGGCGAGGTCGCGTTGGGATTCATCGCGTTCATCGTCTCGGTGCTCGGATTCGTGCTCAGTTGGCTTGCCATGCCGCACTTCGACACGGCGAACATCGCGATCGGCCTGGCGGGCTTCAGCCTGCTGTTCGCCTGCTTCCTGTTCTACCTGGTGGCGCACCACGGCGTGCGCGGTTCGATCGACATGCTCGACCGTGTGCGCAAGCGTTAGCTTGCGTCATCCCGTCATCCCGCCACCGCGCCTGCCGGCCCACTGAACCGGAACCTGGAGACATCCTTGTCGCAAGACGTCGTTTGGCTGCTCGCGTTCGGTGCGATGCTGCTGGCCTTCTGCCTTTACTGGGCCATCGCAGCCGGGCGGGGTTCGAGCGCGGCGCAGGACTTTTTTCTTGCTGGCCGGCAAACCCCGGCCTGGGCCTTCGTGCTGTCGGCCACGGCGCTGTCGCTGACCGGCTGGATCGTCCTCGGCCACCCGTCGATGCTGCAGCTCGGCGGCTTCGCGTACGGTGAAGTCGCGCTGGCGGCAATCGTCATTCCGCTCGCCGGCATCCTGTTCCTGAAGCGCCAGTGGCTGCTCGGCCAGCACTTCGGCTACACGACTCCCGCAGCGATGTTCGCCGACTACTACCAGGGCGAACTGATCCGGCTGCTGACGGTGCTGATCGCGCTCGTCTTCGCCATTCCGTTCGTCGGCCTGCAACTCGCCGCCAGCGGCCAGTTGATCCAGACCCTGACGCACGGCGCGGTCGGCGCCTACCCCGCGATGTGGGTGCTGGGCTTCGCCATCTTCGTCTGCGCCTTCCTCGGTGGCCTGCGCGGTGTCACCAGCATGGGCGCGCTGCAATGCCTGCTGTTGCTGGCCGGCATGGTCGGCCTGGGTTGTCTGGCCTATGCGCAACTCGGTGGCTTCGGTGCCTTCAACGCCGCGCTGGCCTGGCTCGGTGCGCCGGGCCATGCGGCGGCACCGAACCTGTTCGAGATCCCCGGCGTGATCCAGTTCACCGAAGGCCTGGGCAAGCAGGCACCGGCCGGCGGCATCTGGACCGCGTCGATGATCCTGACGTATTCGTTCGCACTGATGGGCCTGCAGGCCTCGCCCTCGTTCAGCATGCTGGGTTTCAGTTGCCGCGACACGCGGGGTTTCGCGGCGCAGCAGGTGTGGGCGACCGGCGCAATCGTCGGGTTGGTGTTGTTGTTCTTCGCTACCGCCTATGGCCTGGGGGGCTTGGTGCCGGGCAGCGCGGTGCCGGTGGACCCCACCACCGCCGCCATCCAGTCGGTGGCGCCGCGCCAGCCCTGGCTGTCGGCCCTGCTGGCGATGTGCATCATTGCGGCGGTGCAGATGGCGGCCGCAGCCTACGTCTCGACCACGGCGACGATGGTCACGCTCGATGTCTACAAGCGCTTCTTTCGCCCCGCCGCCGTTGACCGTGCGCAGCGTCGCATCGCCCGCGCCACGATGGCGCTGATCTTCATCATCGCGCTGCTGATGGCCACCTTCACGCCGGTGGCGCAGATGCGCCTCGGCGGGCTTGCGCTGGCGTTCGCACTGCAGTTGTGGCCGGTGCTGGCGGGCGTGTGCTGGTTGCCGTGGGTATCGCGTCCGGCGGCCACGGTGGGCTTGTGCGTCGGCCTGCTCGGGGTGCTGCTGACCGAGCCGCTCGGTGCCGCCGTCGCGCAGTTCCTCGGCTTCGATCTGCCCTGGGGCCGCTGGCCGTGGACGATCCACTCTGCCGGCTGGGGCATCTTCTTCAACGTGCTGACATGCGCCGTGGTATCGCTCGCCACGCGCGGTGGCGCGGGCCGGCGGCACCGCGACGGCTTCCACCGCTACCTGCACGCACGCGCCGGGCTGCCAGCGTCCAAGCAGGTGATGCGGCCGGCCGTCTGGGCCCTGATGTTGGGCTGGATGTTCTTCGCGATCGGCCCCGGTGCGGTCCTTGGCAATGACCTCTTCGGCGCGCCGGGCGCGGGGATCGCCGCGTGGAAACTCGGCATCCCGTCGCTTTGGGCCTGGCAGATCATCTGGTGGGCGCTCGGCGTGTTCGTGATCTGGTGGCTGGCCTACAAGATGGAGTTCTCCACTGCGCCACGAAACGCAACATGAAACGCTGCGCTCACCGGCTCACTCGGCAGGTGGTGCGTCCTTCGCGTCTTCAACCAGCAACGCCACCAGATCGCGTGCGAACGCCGGCAAGGCCTGCAGGCTGCGCACGCAGACGTGCATCGCGCGGTCCGACCATTCATCGTGCAGCGGCACGATCCGGATCGCCATCGTCTGCGCATGGCGGCGCGCCGCGGATTCGGGCAGCACACCCACGCCCACCGTCGCCTCGATCATGCGGCAGGCCGCTTCGAAGTTGCCGACCTGGATTCGCAGCCGCAGGCTGCGGTGCAGGCCGTGGCAGATCTGGCGCAGGAAGGCGTGGATCGCGCTCGCCTCGTGCAGGCCGATGTGGTCCAGCGCCAGCGTGTCGGCAAAGTCGACTGACGCCAGCCCGGCCATCGCGTGTCCATTCGGCACCACCAGCACGAGGCGGTCGCGCCGGTAGGGAATCACTTCGAGGTTCTCGGTGCGCACCGAGCCGGCGACGATGCCGATGTCGGTCTGGCCCTCGGACACGGCGCGCACGATGTCGTGGCTCAAGCGCTCGCGCAGGTCGATGTTCACGTCCGGGTGTGTCAGCAAATAGGTGCGCAACACCGGCGGCAGGAACTCGCCCAGCGCCGTGGTGTTGGCGAAGACGCGCAGGTGGCCCTTGATGCCCTTTGCGTACTCCTGCAAATCGCCGCTCAGGTGTTCGAGCTGGGCCAGCACCAGGCGCGCGTGGTGCACGAAGGCCTGGCCGGGAGGTGTGAGGGTCACGCCCTGGCTGGTGCGGTAGAACAGCTTGGTGCCGATGCTGTCTTCGATGTTCTTGACGCGCGTGCTCGCGGTGGGCACGGCCATGTGGACCAGCTCGGCGCCGCGCGTCAGGCTGTTGGCCTCGGCCACCCGCACCATCAGGCGCAGGTCGACCAGATCGAAATGCATTGCCATGGGGTCGGGAGTTGCGGCAAAGCCGTAAGTCTATGCGCCGCGTGCGCGGTGCGCGTGGTGCGGGTGGTGCAGTGCCGGCCGTTCGCCCGCATCGAAGAGCGGGTTCATGAATCGCGAATTGCCGGCGCGGGTTCGACAGGGCAAGCTCGCGCCATGAACGCTTCGTCCACGGCCACCTCGTTCGATCACTTGCGCGAGTGGATCGGCCGCACCGAGCGGCGCGTCGACACCGTCACCGCCGCGCCGCTCGCCGGCCTGGCCGCCACGCTGGACCGGGCCGAAGCCGAGCCCCTGCCCGGCACGCCGATGGCGCCGCTGGCGCACTGGCTGTTCTTCCTGCCGGTTGCGCGCCAGAGCGAGATCGGTGCCGATGGCCACCCGCGGCGCGGCGGTTTCCTGCCGCCAGTCGCGCTGCCGCGCCGCATGTGGGCGGGCAGCAGGCTGACGTTTCACCACGCCTTGAACGTCGGCGACGAGATGCTGCGCAGCTCGACGATCATGAAGGTCGATGCGAAGACGGGGCGCAGCGGAGCGCTCGTCTTTGTCACGGTGCGTCACGAGATCACCAGCGCGGCCGGCCTGGCGCTGACCGAAGAGCACGACATCGTGTACCGCGATCACCCGGTGCAAGGCGCACCCAATCTCACACCCACCCGCCCGCCCGCGCAAGCCCCGACCGATGTAGCGTTCAGCCGCCGCATCGTGCCCGACCCGGTGCTGCTGTTTCGTTACTCGGCGCTCACCTTCAACAGTCACCGCATCCACTACGACCGCCCGTATGCGACCGGGGTCGAAGGCTATCCCGGCCTGATCGTGCAGGGCCCGCTGATCGCCACCTTGCTCATCGACCTGGTGCGCCGCGAATTGCCTGCGGCCCGCATCTGCGGATTCGAGTTCAAGGCCGCGAGCGCCTTGTTCGACACCCATCCGTTCAACGTTTGCGGCCGGCTTGAGGCGATGCAGGCCGGTGGCGGCGTGGCCTTGTGGGCGTGCAACCATGAAGGCGCGTTGGCGATGTATGCGCGCGCCGAACTGGCCTGACTTCCATCCGAGAGAATTCGATCGATGAAAACCACCATCACCGGCCCGTATCAAGACATCCGCGACGCCGTGCGCGCCCTGTGCGCCGAGTTCCCGGATGCCTACCACCGCAAGATCGACGCGGCCCGCGGCTACCCCGAAGCCTTCGTCGATGCGATGACCAAGGCCGGCTGGCTTGCCGCGATGATCCCCACCGAGTACGGCGGCTCCGGCCTCGGCCTGGCTGAGGCGAGCGTGGTGATGGAGGAGATCAACCGCTGCGGCGGCAACGCCGGTGCCTGCCATGGCCAGATGTACAACATGGGCACCTTGCTACGCCATGGCTCCGACGCGCAAAAGCAGCGCTACCTGCCGCGCATTGCAAGCGGCGAATGGCGCTTGCAGTCGATGGGCGTGACCGAGCCCAGCACCGGCACCGACACGACGAAGATCAAGACCACGGCGGTCAGGAGCAAGAGCGGCGATCGCTATGTCGTCAACGGCCAGAAGGTCTGGATCTCGCGCGTGCAGCACTCGGACTGGATGATCCTGCTCGCCCGTACCACGCAACTTGCCGAGGTCAAGAAAAAGTCCGAAGGCATGTCGATCTTCATGGTTGACCTGCGCCAGGCCGAGAAGACCGGCATGACGGTGCGGCCGATCCCCAACATGGTGAACCACGAGACCAACGAGCTGTTCTTCGAGAACCTGGAAATCCCGGCCGAAAACCTGATCGGCCAGGAAGGCCAGGGCTTCAGGTACATCCTCGACGGCCTGAACGCCGAGCGCACCTTGATCGCCGCCGAGTGCATCGGCGATGGTCACTGGTTCATCGACCGGGTCACGAAATACGCGAACGAGCGCGTCGTCTTCGGCCGGCCCATCGGCCAGAACCAGGGCGTGCAGTTCCCGATCGCCGAGAGCCACATTGAAGTCGAGGCCGCCGACCTGATGCGCTGGGAAGCGTGCCGGCTGTTCGATGCGCGCGAGCCCTGCGGCGCGCAGGCCAACATGGCGAAGTACCTGGCCGCGAAGGCAAGCTGGGAGGCGGCGAACGCCTGCATCCAGTTCCACGGCGGCTTCGGCTTCGCGGACGAATACGACGTCGAGCGCAAGTTCCGCGAGACCCGGCTGTACCAGGTGGCGCCGATCTCGACCAACCTGATCCTGTCGTATGTGGCGGAGCATGTGCTCGGGCTGCCGAGAAGCTTTTGATGAATGCCACCAGCGGTCCACGGCCCGGCATGCAGGCCGGGCCGGCTCGCGAGGCGAGCGCGAGCCCGCAGGGGCTCGCGCCCGTCCACGCTCGCCCCCTCGAAGGCATCACCGTCGTCACGCTCGAACATGCGATTGCCGCGCCGTTCTACACGCGTCAGCTCGCTGATCTGGGCGCGCGCGTCATCAAGGTCGAACGGCCCAGCGTCGGCGCCTTCGCACGCGCCTACGACACGCGTGTGCACGGCCTGGCGTGCGCGAGCGAGATCGAACACCTGCATGCCACCGCTGCCATTTGAAGGAGATCACGCGATGAGCGACCTTGATCCGCAAGACCCGCGTGACCCGACCGGCCAACTTGCCGACTTCGCCGCCGGCCTGCAGTTCGCGGACTTGCCCGACGCCGTCGTGCGCCGAACCGAGGACCTGTTCCTCGACTGGTTCGCCTCGGCGCTGGCCGGCAAGGGCGCGCGCCCGGTTGAGGCCATCGCGCGCTTCATCGAAGCGATGGGCCCGGGCGAGCGCGAACCAGGCCCGAGCGAAGTGCTGATCCATCGCCGTGGCAGCAGCCCGCTGGTGGCGGCCACCGCGAACGCTGCGGCCTCGCACGTGGCCGAACAGGACGACGTGCACAACGGCTCGGTGTTCCACCCGGCCACCGTCGTGTTCCCGGCCGCTCTCGCGGTGGCGCAGGCGCTGGGCGCGTCGGGGCGCGAGTTGATCGCTGCCAGCGTCGCCGGCTACGAAGTCGGCATCCGCGTCGGCGAGTTCCTCGGCCGCTCCCACTACCGCATCTTCCACACCACGGGCACAGCCGGCACCTTCGCCGCAGCGGCGGCCGTCGGGCACCTGCTGGCGCTCACCCCCGCGCAGATGCGCCATGCCTTCGGCTCGGCCGGCACGCAGTCGGCCGGGTTGTGGGAGTTTTTGCGCACCGCCGCCGACTCCAAGCAACTGCACACCGCCCATGCCGCCGGCGCCGGCCTGATGTCGGCCTACCTGGCGCAAGACGGCTTCACCGGCGCCGACCGCATCCTCGACGGCCCGCAGGGCCTGGCCGCCGGCATGTCCAGCGACGCCGACGCCAGCC
>JAYSVE010000693.1:0-3371 GCA_043718725.1 Methylibium sp. | reverse complement strand
TCGGTGCTGGTCGTGATCCACACCACCGAGCTCGACGTGCTGCTGATCGAGCGCGCCGACCATCCCGGCTACTGGCAAAGCGTCACCGGCTCCAAGGACAGCGTCGACGAAGCCTCGCCCAGCACCGCGGTGCGCGAGGTCTTCGAAGAAACCGGCATCCGCATCGGCTCTGCCGAAGTGCCGCTGGCCAACCTGCGCAATTGGCACTTGAGCAACGTCTACGAGATCTACCCGGTCTGGCGCCACCGCTATGCCGACGGCGTCACGCACAACACCGAACAGGTGTTCGGCCTGCGCGTGCCGCGCGACGTGCCGCTGCTGTTGAACCCGCGCGAGCACCTGCGCCATGTCTGGCTGCCCTGGCGCGAGGCCGCCGACAAGTGCTTTTCGGCCTCGAACGCCGAAGCTATCCTGCATTTGCCGCGCCTGCGGTGATGCCGCCTTGTTAATGCCCGTTCTGGAGCCGACCTGACCGATGCGCCCATCGCAACACGCCCCGTTCGCGACGTCCACGCAAATGCCCACCCATGTGTTGCGCGTGGCGACCTACAACATCCACAAAGGGGTTCGCGGCGTCGGCCGCGGCAAGCGGCTGGAGATCCACAACATGGTGCTGGGCATCGAGGCGCTGGACGCCGACCTGGTGTTCCTGCAGGAGGTGCGGCAAATGAACCGTGCCGAGGCCCGCCAGTTCCCCGACACCCACATCGGCTGGCCGCGGGTTCCGCAGGCCGAGTACCTGGCGCCCGAAGGCTACGACGTGGCCTACCACACCAACGCGGTGACGCGCCATGGCGAGCACGGCAACGCGCTGCTGTCGCGCTGGCCGCTGGGCGACGCCGGCCACCGCGATGTGTCCGACCACCAGTTCGAACAGCGCGGCCTGCTGCATGTGCCGGTGCAATGGAACGGGGTGGCGCTGCACACCATCGTCGTGCACCTGGGCCTGATCCATGCCAGCCGGCTGCGCCAGGTGCAGCGGCTGGCCGAGTTCATTACCTCCCATGTCCCGGCCGACGAACTGCTGGTCGTGGCCGGCGACTTCAACGACTGGGGCGAGAAGCTCGATCTGCCGATGCACCGTTGCGGCCTGGCGCGCGCCGTCGTGCCCGGCCAGGCAACGGCGCGGCTGAACACGTTTCCGTCGCGCATCCCGTTGTTCTCGATGGATCGCATCTACACCCGCGGGCTGCGTTGTGTTGCGGCGTCGGTGCCGCGCGGCAATGCCTGGGCGCGCATGTCGGACCACTTGCCGCTGCTGGCCGATCTGGAACTGGCCTGAGCGACCGATCAAAGTCGCCCATGCCGGCCCAAGCGTTGCGACCCGACCACCACCTCAAGCTGCTGATGGGCGGCGAAGCGCTGTTTCCGGCGCTGATCGAGGCCATCGACGCGGCCCGCTCCGAGGTGCTGCTGGAGACCTACATCTTCGAGTTCGAAGGCTCGGTGATCCCGGTGGCCGAGGCACTGGAGCAGGCCGCGGCGCGCGGTGTCACGGTCTGCGTGGTGGTGGACGGTGTCGGCACCGGCGACCCGCCGCCGGCCTGGCAGCAGCGCTGGCGCACGGCCGGGGTGCGCTGGCGGGTGTTCAACCCGGCCAAGGGCTGGCGCATGCTGCTGCCCCAGGGTTGGCGCCGCATGCACCGCAAGTTGTGCGTCGTCGACGGCAGCGTCGCGTTTTGCGGCGGCATCAACCTGCTCGACGACTTCTACGACCCCAACCACGGCAAGCTCACCCAGCCGCGGCTCGACTTCGCGGTTCGCGTCACCGGCCCGCTGGTGGATGACGTGCACGGCACCATGGCGCGCCTGTGGTGGCGCCTGCAGGTCACGCGCGAGGCCACCAAGTTCGATTTCGAGGGCGCCCTGCGGGCCGTGCGCGAGGCGGCCCATGCGGGCTCGGACATGGCCGCCGCGTCGGCCGATGTTCGCCACGAGGCCGTCGCCGCGCTGGTGCTGCGCGACAACGTGCGCTACCGCCGGCGCATCGAAGGCACCTACCGGGTCGCCATTGCCCAGGCGCGCAGCGAAATCCTGATCGCCAATGCCTACTTCGTGCCCGGCGTGCAACTGCAACGCGCCTTGCTGCGCGCGGCGCGGCGCGGCGTGCGCATCACCTTGCTGTTGCAGGGGCGCTATGAATACTTCATGCAGTACCACGCCAGCCGCGCGGTCTACGGCATGCTGCTCAAGGCCGGCATCGAGATCATCGAATACGAGGCCAGCTTCCTGCATGCGAAGGTCGCGGTGATGGACGCCGCCAACGGCGCGCTCGCCACGGTGGGTTCGTCCAACCTCGACCCGCTGAGCCTGCTGCTGGCGCGCGAGGCCAATGTCTTCGTGCGTGACGATGCCTTCGCCGCCGAGTTGCGCGACCACCTGCTGCATGCGATTGCCCACCAGGGCCGCCGCGTCGACCCGCAGACGCACATGCAGCGCCCGGTGAGCACCCGCGCGCTCACCTGGGTGGCCTACGGGTTGATGCGCTTTGCGCTGCTGTTGACGCGCAATAGATATTGAGCCCCCCAGTCGCTGCGCTCCTGCCCCCAAGGGGCGCCACCCTTGGGCCCGGGAGACCCGGGCTTCGGGCGTGGCTTGAGGAGCACGGCGCTTCGCGCGTGTTCGGCTGCGGGGGGTCCGTGGTCGGGCAGGCGCTCGTTACCATGCTTGCATGACGTGCGAAGCGATGTCCGACCTCATCGTCCAGCGGCCCGAAGGCCTGTACTGCCCGATGGGGGACTTCTACATCGACCCGTGGCGGCCGGTGCCGCGGGCGGTCATCACCCACGCCCATGCCGACCATGCCCGGCGCGGCCATGGGCGCTTGTTGGCGGCGGCACCGGCCGAGGGCGTGCTGCGCGCGCGCCTGGGGGACATCACCTTGCAGACCCTGGCCTACGGCGAGCGGGTCGACCACTTCGGTGTGCGCATCAGCCTGCACCCGGCCGGCCATGTGCTCGGCTCGGCCCAGGTGCGGCTGGAACATGCCGGGCGGGTGTGGGTGGCCTCAGGCGACTACTACCTGGCCGGCGCCCAGGCCGACCCGCGCGAAGACAACCGCACCTGCGCGCCGTTCGAGCCGGTGCGCTGCGATTGCTTCATCACCGAGAGCACCTTCGGCCTGCCGGTGTACCGTTGGCCGGCGCAGCGCGACGTGTTCGACGACATCAACCGCTGGTGGGGCGCCAATGCCGACGCCGGCCGCGCCAGCGTGCTGATGGCCTACAGCTTCGGCAAGGCGCAGCGCATCCTGGCCGGGGTGGACGCAAGCATCGGGCCCCTCATCGTGCATGGCGCGGTGGAACCGCTGAACCGCGCGTACCGAGACCAGGGCGTGGCGCTGCCGGCGACGCAACTCGTCACTGAGCTGA
>JAYSVE010000692.1:0-3376 GCA_043718725.1 Methylibium sp. | reverse complement strand
GCGAGATCGGATCGCTGCGTTTGTGCGCCGTCATCACCGCCGACTTGGCGCCCTGGATCAGCAGGCTGCGCAGGTAGTTGTCGCCGCGCTTTGTGATGTCGCCCAGACTGTTTTGCCGCCGCTGGAATGTTGCCGCGGAATCGCCCTTGCTGTCGGCTCGTGGTTATCCTTGCTCTCATGATGAGTCCAAAGCGGTACTCCCACAGGGGACTTGCACCCCATAGGTTCGCGCCCATGCTGGGCGCACACACGTCGTACCGGCGGACTGCCTTCGGCAGCCGCCGACCTCTACGATTGAGGACCGACCCCCCATGCGCATCGAGCACCTGATCGCCGGCAAGGCCGCGCCGAGCCGCGCGTATTTCGAGACCGTCAACCCGGCCACGCAAGAGGTGCTGGCCGAGGTGGCCGCGGGCGGCGCCGAGGAAGTCAACGCAGCGGTCGCGGCCGCCAAGGCGGCGTTCCCGAAATGGGCCGCGCTGGCGGCGCCGGAGCGCGCGAAGATGATGGTTCGGCTCGGTGACCTGGTCGCCCGACAGGTGGCGGAGATTGCCGCCATCGAGTCGCGCGACACCGGCCAGGTGATCGCGCAAACGGCGAAGCAGTTGATCCCGCGCGCGGCCGACAACTTCTACTACTTCGCCGAGATGTGCACCCGGGTCGACGGCCACACCTACCCCACGCCCACGCACCTGAACTACACGCTGTTCCACCCGGTGGGCGTGTGCGCGCTGATCTCTCCGTGGAACGTGCCGTTCATGACGGGCACCTGGAAGATCGCGCCGGCCCTGGCCTTCGGCAACACGGCGGTGCTGAAGATGAGCGAGCTGTCGCCGATGAGCATTGCGCGCCTCGGCGAACTCAGCGTCGAGGCCGGCCTGCCGCCGGGCGTGCTCAACATCGTGCACGGCACCGGCGCCGAGGTCGGCGAGCCGCTGTGCCGGCACCCCGACGTGCGCGCGATCTCGTTCACCGGCTCCACGGTCACCGGCGAGCGCATCGTCAGAGGCGCGGGCCTGAAGAAGTTCAGCATGGAGCTGGGCGGCAAGAGCCCGTTCGTGGTGTTCGAAGACGCGGCCTTCGAGCGCGCGCTGGACGCCGCGGTGTTCATGATCTTCTCCAACAACGGCGAGCGTTGCACCGCCGGATCGCGCATCCTGGTGCAGCGCTCGATCTACGCCGAATTCGCGCGGCGCTTTGCCGAACGCGCGGCGCGCATCACGGTCGGCGACCCGATGCATGAGGCCACGATCGTCGACCCGATGATCAGCCCGGCGCACCTGGCCAAGGTGCGCGGCTACATCGCGCTGGGGCCGCGCGAGGGCGCGACGCTGCTGACCGGCGGGCTGGACGCGCCCGACCTGGCCGCGCCACTGCGCCAAGGCAACTTCGTGCGACCGACCGTGTTCGCCGATGTGAACAACAACATGCGCATCGCGCAGGAAGAAATCTTCGGCCCGGTGGCCTGCCTGATCCCGTTCGACGACGAGGCGGATGCGGTTCGCCAGGCCAACCACAGCGCCTACGGGCTGTCGAGTTATGTGTGGACCGAGAACCTCGGCCGCGCCCACCGCGTGCGGCGGCCATCGAGGCCGGCATGTGCTTCGTCAACAGCCAGAATGTGCGCGACCTGCGCCAGCCCTTTGGCGGCACCAAGGCGTCGGGCACCGGGCGCGAAGGCGGCACCTGGAGCTACGAAGTCTTTCTGGAGCCCAAGAATGTGTGCGTGTCGCTGGGGGCGCACCCGATTCCGCGCTGGGGCTGGGTGTGACGCCGCACCCGGCCGGGCGACACGCCCCCCCGCCCTTGCCGTGCGCGGAGGGCGATCGGAGAAGACGATGAGCCTGTACAACGTGCAAAAGTTTCTCTACCACCTGAACCGCGATCCGCGGGTTCAGCGGCGCTACAAGGACGATGTCGATGGACTGCTCCAGGAGTACGCGTTGAACGACGAAGAACGCACGGCCATAGCGTCCGGCGACATCGGCAAGCTCTACGTGCTGGGCGCCAACGGCCAGTTGCTGATGCACTTTGCGCCGCTGCTGGGCCTGCCCTGGGCCGACTACCTGGAGGCGATGCGCGAGGGCGTGCGCCGCCATGGGCCGGTGCGCGCCGGCATCTATGCGATGACGACCTCCACCGATGAGAAAGTGGCGGGGGTATGAGGCCAGCCGCCGGTCGCATTGAGCAAGGTCATGGCGCTGCCATGCGGCTCGGGTCGGCAGGGCGCGCGACACCGTTGGCGCACCCATCATGAGCCTGGTCTTTGCCGGAGTCTGCAGCCACGCCCCCGGCATCACCGGCCGCGCCCACCTGGCCGAGCCGGCGCTGAAGCAGGCCTTCCACACCGAGTACCGGCGCATGGGCGAGGCCCTGCGCGCCACCCGGCCCGACGCGGTCATCGTCGTCGGCGCCGAGCACTTCGGCAACTTCTTCATGAACAACATGCCGGCCTATGCGATGGGCATGGCCGACGCCTACGAAGGCCCGGTCGAAGACCCGCAATGGCTGGGCATCGAGAGAACCAGAATCCCCCCTTGCGCACCGCCGAGCGCAGCCATGTGCTCGACCCCGCAATGGCTGGGCATCGAGAGAACCAGAATCCCCGGCAACGCCGAGCTCTCCGGCCGCATCATCAAGACGGTGATGCACGACGTCGACCTGGCCTTCGCGGAGGAGTGGAAGTTCGACCACGGCCTGATCGTGCCGTTGCACTTCCTGACGCCCGGGTTCGACATTCCCGTCATTCCCGTCAACATCGATTGCCAGGGTCCGCCGCTGACGCCGCTCAAACGCGCCTGGGCCTTCGGCGAGGCCTTGCGCCGCGCCTGCGACGCGGTGCCCGAGCGCATCGCGCTGGTGGGCACCGGCGGCATCTCGCACTGGCCCGCCACGCCGGACTCGGGCAAGATCAATGTGGCCTGGGACCAGGAATTCATGGCCCGCTGGTGCCGCAACGACAGGGACGCATTGATCTCCTACACCGACGAAGAAACCTACCGCGACGCCGGCCAGGGCGGCTTCGAGATTCGCACCTTCATCTCGGTCGCCGCCGCGGCCAAAGGCCAGGGCGAGTTGCGCTTCTTCACGCCGATCCCGATCTTCGCGGTGAGCTGCACGCTCGCCGTAATGGCCATCCAACCTAGAAACGGCAGTTGACCGCTCTCCTCCGCTGGAAACACCGAATGCATATTGACTTTTTTCCTCACGACCACCTTCACCGGTTGGGTGAGAGCGCTACGCACCCGATTGAGCCGCGCTTCGGCGCGCTGGCTGCGTTGCTCCTCCTCGCGGGCATGAGCCCGCAGCGTCGTCGCGCCTTGCCAGCCCACCGCATCGCAGCTCACTCGGGCGCGTCCAACTGCCGTTTCTAGGT
>JAYSVE010000691.1:0-7999 GCA_043718725.1 Methylibium sp. | reverse complement strand
AGCTTTCGGCTTGAGATCGGCCAGATCATTCAAGGCCGCTATCGACGGGTCGACTACCTCAAGGAAACGGTGCGTCTGGGTGCCGGGCTCGACGCCGACGGTTTGTTGGCCGACGCGGCCACCGAGCGTGGCCTGGCCTGCCTCACGCGCTTTGCCCAACGGCTGGATGGCTTTTCACCCCAGCAGGTGCGTGCCGTGGCGACGCAGACGCTGCGCGAAGCGCGCAACCGCGACGCGTTTCTGAGCCGGGCCCAGGATGCCTTGGGGATGGGCATCGAAGTGATCTCGGGCCGCGAGGAAGCGCGCCTGATCTTCGCCGGGGTGGCGCGCCTGCAACCCTCCGCGCTGCCGCGCCTGGTGGTCGACATCGGCGGGCGCAGCACCGAAATGATCCTGGGGCAGGCATTCAAGCCGCTGCGCGCCGAATCGTTCAGAGTCGGCAGCGTCAGCTTGTCGATGAAGTACTTCGGTGATGGCCGTTTCACCGAAAGCGCCTTCCAGGCGGCGCAGGTGGCCGCCGGTGCCGAACTCGAAGAAGCCCTAGAACCGTTTGCACCGGCGCACTGGCAAGAGGCGCTGGGCGCGTCGGGCACGGTCGGCGCGGTGTCGCAGTTGCTCGCCGCGAGCGGCATCACCGACGGCAGCATCACGGCGGCCGGCCTGGGCTGGCTGACCGCGCAATGCCTGCGCGCCGGGCACATCGACAAGCTCGACCTGCCCAGCCTGCGCGACGACCGCCGGGCGGTGATCGCCGGGGGCATTGCCATCCTCAACACCCTGGCAACCCAGTTCGGCATTGCCACGCTGCTGCCGGCGCGGGGCGCGTTGCGCCAGGGCGTGATCTTCGACCTGGACGAGCGCCTGCAGGCCACCGCGCTGCACCAGGACGGGCATGACATTCGGGATGCGTCGGTGCGCGAGCTGCAACGCCGCTTCATGGTCGACATCAACCAGGCCAAGCGCGTCAGCAGCGTTGCCGAGCGGCTCTATGCCAGCGTGCACCCCGGTGCCGGCGCCGAAGCGCGGCGCGAGCTGCTGTGGGGCGCCGCGCTGCACGAAATGGGCATGATGGTGTCGCACCACGACCACCACCGCCACAGCGCCTACTTGCTGGGCCATGTAGACGCGGCCGGCTTTTCGCAGAGCCAGTTGAAGCGCCTGGCCGATCTGGTGCTGGCCCAGCGCGGTGGCTTGCGCAAGATCGAAGGTAGCCTGGCGCAACCCGACTTCGCCTGGCAGGTGCTGTGCTTGCGCCTGGCCATCGTCAAATGCCACGCCCGTGGCGAGGTCGACGCCGGCGCGTTGAAGCTGCGGCGCAACGGCGCGGCGGCCACGCTGGGTTTCGCCCCGGGCTGGGAGCAGGCCAACCCGCGCAAGCTGCACCTGATCCGCGAAGAGGTCGACGCGTGGTCGCGGGTCGGCGCGATTCGCCTGGAACTGGGCCGGTAGGCCGTCGCCGCACAGTTCGCGCTACAGGCAGTCGGGCGCCTGCACGGCCTGCAGCACCACCTGCGCCTGCCCTTCTCGATCGCGGTCGCGCAGCCACCACACGGCACCCTTCTTGACGGCCCAGGGTTGCGGCATGCCGTTCAGCAGATACGCGGCCACCAGCCCCAGCGTGGGCTGGTGGCCGATCACCAGCACCGGCTCATGTGCATCGGGCCAGCGCGCGGCCTTGAGCAAACCCTCGCCGTCGCCGTCGGGCGCCAACGCGGCCGACGTCTTGAAGTTGCGACCCAGTGCTTTGGCGGTCTGCTGGCAACGCTTGGCGGGGCTGACCAGGATGCGCGTGGAGTGCGCCAGGCGCTGGTTCAGCCACTCGGCCATGCGCTGCGCCTGACGCTCACCCTTGGGCGTGAGGCCGCGCGCGAGATCGTCCGTGTCGCCCAGCAGTTCGATCGCCTCGGCGTGGCGCCAAAGTATCAGGTCCATCAGCCATGATCCCCATGGCGGCGCATCAGCGCTTGCTGGGCGCTGCGGCCGGATTCACTCACGCGCACGTAGTTGCCATCGGCCCGCAAAGTCCAGGAGTCGATCACATCGTGCAGGTAAGGCACCAGGCATTCGTCGATGACGCGCTGGCGCAAGGCCGGGTCGCGCACCGGCCAAGCGACTTCGATGCGACCGAACATGTTGCGGCCCATCCAATCGGCACTGGACAGGTACAGCGCTTCCTCCACCGTGCCGGCGGCGGCGGTCCCGTCGTCCGCCGCGGCCACGCCCGAGCAGAAATACAGCACCCGCGAATGCTCCAGGAAACGCCCCACCACCGAACGCACCCGGATCCGCTCGGTCACGCCTTCGATCCCCGGCGGCAGCAGGCACGCACCGCGCACGATCAGGTCGACCAGCGCCCCGGCGCGCGCCGCGTGGATGAGCGCTTCGATCAACGGCACGTCGGTGAGTGCATTGATCTTCACGACGATACGCGCCGGCCGCCCGGCCGCGGCCGCCTGCGTGACCTTGTGAATGTGCGCCAGCATCTGCTTGTGCAAGGTTAACGGCGCCTGCAACAGGGCGCGCAGCGGTCGCGTGCGGCCCAGGCTGGCGAGCTGCTGGAAGACCGCGTCGGCGTCGGCCGTGAGGTCCTTGTCGGCCGTGAGGTAGCCCACGTCGGTGTAGAGCCGCGCGCTGCCGAGGTTGTAGTTGCCGGTGGACAAGTGGGCGTAGCGACGCAGCCGACCGCTCTCGCGCCGGGTGACCAACAGCAGCTTGGCGTGCGTCTTGAGGCCGACGACGCCGTAGACCACCTGCGCACCCACCGCCTCCAGCCGCTCGGCCCAGTTGATGTTGGCCTCTTCTTCGAAGCGCGCCTTGAGCTCCACCACGCACATCACTTCCTTGCCGAGCCGGGCCGCGTCGATCAGCAGGTCCATCAACGGCGACTCGGCGCCGGTGCGATAGATCGTCTGCTGGATGGCAAGCACATCGGGGTCGTGCACCGCCTCGCGCAGAAACTGCACGACCGGCTCGAACGATTCGAACGGGTGGTGCAACAGCACGTCGCCCTGGCGCAACCGGTCGAACATCGATTGCTGGCGCGGCAGGGCCGCCGGCCAGGCCGGCGCGAAGGGCGCGAAGCGCAAGGCGGGCGCCCCTTCGACAACATTGACCTGGTCGATCAACTGGTTCAACCGAACCAGGTTCACCGGCCCTTTGACCCGGTAGAGCGCCACCGCCGGCAGGTTGAACTGCATCAGCAGATAGTCAGCCAGCTCACTCGGGCAGGTGTTGACTACCTCGATGCGCAAGGCCTGGCCGAAATGGCGCGTGGTCAGGCCGGAACGCAGCGCCTGGCGCAGGTTGGTGACGTCGTGCTCGTCGACCTCCAGGTCGGAGTCTCGCGTGACGCGAAACTGCGAGAACGCCTCGACCTCGCGGCCCCGAAACAGCTCACCCAGGTGAGCGCGGATCACGCTGGTCAACAGCACAAAGGCCTGCCCGCCACCGGCCATGTTCGGCGGCAGCTTGATCACCCGCGGCAGCACCCGCGGCACCTTGACGATGGCAATGCTGTTAGCGCGCCCGAAGGCGTCCTTGCCACCCAGCCGGGCGATGAAGTTGAGCGACTTGTTGGCCACCAGCGGGAACGGGTGCGACGGGTCCAACCCCACCGGCACCAGCAGCGGCCGCACTTGCGCGGCAAAGAACTTGCCGACCCAGCGGCGCTGCGCCTCGTTGCGATCGGCGTGGTTCAAGATCACGATGCCCGCGCGCCGCAGGCTGGGCATCACCTCGTCGTTGAAGATCGAGTACTGCTCGTCGATCAGCGCGTGCGCGCCGGCCGCCACCGAGGCCAGGTCGCGCATCGACACGCCGGTGCCGGGCCCGCGCGCGGCCTCGATGTAGTCGGCAAACCGCACCTCGAAAAACTCGTCCATGTTGCTGGAGACGATGCACACGTAGCGCAGCCGCTCCAGCAGCGGCACGTCGGCGCGACGCGCCTGCGCCAGCACGCGGCGGTTGAACTCCAGGATCGCGCGCTCGCGGTTGAGCAGGGTCGGCACGGCCAGCGTGACCGGATGTGCGGCGTCGTTCATGAACGCAGTTTATGAAGCTTTTGCGACAGTTTGGTGACGCCAGCATCGCCAGCAACCGTGCTCTGCCGAGCAGCCGCGGCGTCGGACCGGACCACCATCGAGACGCGCTGTGTCCCCGCCGACTGGGTCGTTGATGGCCCATCGACAACCACCGGCAACATCTTCGTTGAACCATCGGGCGGGGCCCCGCAACCCAGGGTCTCAGCAACCGGAGCCGCCCATGAGCAGCCGTCAGTTCCCCTCGTACGCCGATGTGATGTCTTGCATCCGGGTCGCCCACTCCGACGTGGCGCGCGCCAAGCGCGGCAACACCCGGGCGCAACGTTTCGACGAGGCCATGAAGCTGATGGAAGACGGGCGCTGGCGCCAGGCGTTCACTTGCCTGGCGGAGCTGGCCGACATCGGCCACGCCCAGGCGGCCCGCATCGCGATGCTGTTCGTCCAGCGCGGCAGCCTTCTGTTTGGCGGCAGCTTTCGCGCCAGCGCACAGCAGCGGGCAAGCTGGCAGCGCGCCGGCGATTGCTGATTCAGCCGCCGCCCGGCGTGGCGGCGCATTCGGTCGCTGGAGTGTTCCAATGCCTGTCCTTCAGGCATTTCAACCCGGCACCCGAAAGCACCCATGACCTCGTCCCTGTACCTCACCTCCCAAAGCGTTTTCAACCAGATGCTGGGTGGCTTGAACAATGTCCTGACCCAAGCCGAAGCACACTCGGTGGCCAGGAAGATCGAGCCCCAGGCGCTGCTGCAAGCGCGCCTGTTCCCGGACATGTTCAGCCTGCTTCGCCAGGTTCAGGTGGCCTGCGACTTTGCGAAAAGTGTGTCGGCCCGGCTCGCTGGCGTCGAGGTGCCGAGCTTTGCCGACACCGAATCGAGCTTCGCCGACCTGAAGGCACGGATCGCGCAGACGCTGGCTTTCGTCGCCAGCCTGTCACCCCAACAGTTCGAGGGCAGCGCCACGCGCGAGATCGTGACGCAGGCCGGAACTCCGAAGGAAAAGCGCTTCAGCGGCCAGTCGTACCTGTTGAACTATGGCCTGCCGCACTTCTTCTTTCATGTCACGACCGCTTATGCCATCCTGCGCCACAGCGGTGTCGAGGTCGGCAAGAAGGATTATGTCGGCACCTATTGAGCGCCCCAAGGTCGCCGACCTGCGTCGTCCGCCCCGCACGAGGGATGAGCAAAATGGCAAAGCCACATTTGCTCAGGAGCGCGCCGGCGGCTAAACAACCTCGACCACCAGGCCGGGATTGAAACGCCGGTTCTCCGGCGCGCCGCTGCCGATCTGGTAGCCGCGCGGATTGCACAACACGCGGCAACCGCCGACCCGGTAGTCGAAGCTGGTGTGCGTGTGCCCGTGCACCCAAAGCACCGGCACATCGAAGAATTTGCCCGGCAGTTCGCTCATGTACGCCGTTGACACCCAGGCGGCCGCAAAACGAGGCACCAGCGAGCCGCGGTGGGGGCCATGGTGGGTGACCACAACCGTCGGGCCGTCGAACGGTTCGTCCAGCGCCCGCTCCAGCCAGGCCCGGTGCGCACGGTGCAGGGCCAGCGTGTCCTCAGGCGTGAGCGCGCGGGTGACCGAAGAACCCGGTGGGCCATCAGTCACCTGGATCACACGGTAGTCGACCATCGCCTTGCGCGCGGCGGCCATTCCCTGCTTCGGGTCCGACACCGGGCCGTGGTCGCCATCGATGTGCACACCGAAGTCGGTCCACAAGGTACAGCCGAGAAATCGCACGCCTGCGACCACCACCCGCTCGCAGTCGAGCAGATGAATGGGGGGCTGGGCCGCTGGTTCGGCCAAGCCTCGCATGACGGCCATTTCGTCCTGCATGACGCAGTCGTAGTACTCGTGGTTGCCGGCCACCGCCACGGTCGCCAGTGCGCGCTGCAAGGTCGCCTCGCGCCGGGCCCAGGCGACGCCGCGGGAGCCCGGGCAACAAATATCGCCGGCCAGGATGGCGACATCGAATTCCACGTGCTCCGGGAGCAACAGCGGGGCGAACTCGAGGTGCAGGTCGGAGAGGACGAGGACTTTCATGGGGCGCCTCGAAACTGCGCCCGGACCTTGCCGATGGATTCGCGCACCTTGTCCACAATGGCCGAGGCGCCGTGCGCCGAAAACACCAGTTCGTGGGTCGCGCGGGTCATGCCCACATACAAAAGGCGCACTTCTTCGTCGATGGCGGCGCCGTGCTGAGGCAAGGCCTGCAGGCCGGCGATGAACACCATGGGGAACTCCAGGCCCTTGGAGCTGTGCAAGGTGAGCACCTTGACGCTCTGTGCCTGCCAGTCGTCGCGCCGCAGGCTGCCGCCGGCCATGCTGCGGCAGGCCAGCCGGCGCCGGGCCAGGGCGCGCTCGAAAACCGGCATCAGGTGGCGGGCACGCAGCAGGATCGCCATGTCGCGCAGGTCACGACCGTCGGCCTGGGCCTGGGCAATGCGTTCGCTCACGAGCTCGGCCTCCTCAAGGTCGGTGCCGGCCTCGATCAGAAGCGGCACCGGGCCGCGCCGCCCGGCCGTGCTCGGCTGAACCGGCTGCAATTCTTCCGGCGAACCCTCGTGCCGATCGAGCAGGCCCTGGGCGCATTGAAGGGCCAAGGCCAATACTTCGGCGGTGTTTCGGTAGTTGAGCCTGAGGATGCTGGTGCGCCCCACCGCTTCGATGCCCACGCTGGCGAAGTTGAATCGTTTGCGCTTCTTCTGGTAGATGGACTGGACGTCGTCATAAAGGACCAGCAACGACCGGTCGGACGGGCTGACCATGCGCGCCGCGGCCTGCAGCCAGGCATCTTCGAAGTCGTGCGCCTCGTCGACCAGCAGCGCGGTGTACTGACCGGCGGGTACAAAGCCGGTTTCGACCGCGCGCGTCAAGGTCTGGGCCAGTTGCCGCCAGTAGTCGAACGCTTTGGGATCGGCCGGCACGCTGAGCTGGTAGGTGTTGACCAGTTCCTGGCACCAGGCATGAAAGGTTCGAACCACGACGCGCTCATCCACACCGCGGCTGCGCAGTTGAGCGTCGATGCGGCTGGCCAGCGTGCGGTTGTAACAAAGGACCAGGATCGGCCGGTCCACGCGCGCGGCGGCGGCCAATTGCTGGGCGCGAAAGATGAGGATCATCGTCTTGCCCGAGCCGGCTGCGCCGTGGATCACCCGGTGCCCTTCGCCCAGCGTGCGGGCGATCTGCTCCTGTTGCAGGTCCATCACCTGCAACAGGTCCGGCAAGACCGTGGCATCGGCGTCGACTTCGGGCTCCATGGCCAGCGACAACTGCTGCGGCAGTCGAATCTCGGGGAACAGGTGCCAGCGGACCCGGTCGCGTTGCGGCAGGCTCAACGTGTAGGGGTAATGCAGCGTGAACATGCCCCACAGGCGTTGTTGAAACGTGGCCACCGGGACACCCACTTCCAGGTCGTCGCGCAGCAAGGTGCGCGAGGCGGGGTACAGCGCTTCAAAGTCCGTCGAGTCGACGTCCTCGCGCTTCACGCCGGCCATCACGACGCCCCAACCATACGGGAACAGCAACTTGCCGGCGAATGGACCGTCCGCGTGCACCAGAGCAGGGTCGCGCCGCATCAGATCGACGAGTTCCATGCAGTGGTCGCGCGCCTGACGCAGCGGGTGCGCCTGGGTGACGCGGCCGCGCGGGGTGTTCAATTCCACCGCATCGCGCGTGGCGGGGCCGAGGGTGCTGCGCTTCCAGTCCTTGACTTCGAGCAGCAACAAGCCCCAGCGCGGGCTCAGGATCACGAAGTCCGGCTGGCGCGCCCTGGGGCCGATGGGGATGTTGTGCCAGACCAGGTAGTCGTCCTCAAGGCAGCGCTTGAGCTGGTGCAGCACCCGCCGCTCGCCCGCGTTGCAGCGCTGGTCGATGCTGGTCACGCCCTGAGGAAAGATGGCCATCCGTTGAGATATGTCGGGTCAAACATGATTGGACTGGGGAGTCGCAGCGGCTC
>JAYSVE010000070.1:0-2364 GCA_043718725.1 Methylibium sp. | reverse complement strand
CGCCGGACAGCGCCGAGTACGGATGGACCAGCTCGGTGGGCGCATACACCGCGCCGCAGACCTCGCAGTTGTCGCCGTACTGGTCCTTGGCGCCGCACTTGGGGCATTCGCCCAGGATGTAGCGGTCGGCCAGGAACATGCCCTTGACCGGGTCGAAGAACTGCTCGATGGTCTTGGTGGCGATCAGCTCGTTCTTGCGCAGCGCCCGGTAAATCTCTTTCGCCAGCGTGTGGTTCTCGGGCGCGTCGGTGGAATGCCAGTTGTCGAAGCCGATCTGAAAGCCGTCAAGGTACTGCCGGCGGCCCGCGGCGATCTCGGCGACAAATTGCTGCGGCGTCTTGCCGGCCTTGTCGGCGGCGATCATGATGGGCGCGCCGTGGGCGTCGTCGGCGCAGACGAAATGCACTTCGTGGCCCTGCATGCGCTGGAACCGCACCCAGATGTCGGCCTGGATGTACTCCATCATGTGGCCGACGTGAAACGGCGCGTTGGCGTAGGGCAGGGCGGTGGTGACGAAGAGCTTGCGGGTCATAGTGGTCTCTCGGCGGGTCGGGGGCCTGCGCCCCGCGACGAACATTCGATTCTAGGAGCGCAGGCCGGTGCGCCGCCGCGGACTGGCCTTGGGGCGGCCCGGGCCAGATAACCCTAATCTTTCGCGCTGGCCTTGCCGCTAGACTGTGCGTCCCGTCAATTTCAACTCTTCCCCAATTCCATGGCCGTCACCGAACCCTTGCTGCTGGATGCGCTGAAAACCGTCATCGACCCGAACACGGGCAAAGACTTCGTCTCCACCAAGCAGTTGAAGAACCTGCGCGTCGAAGGCGGGGACGTGGCCTTCGACGTTGAACTGGGCTACCCCGCCAAGAGCCAGATCGCCGGGCTGCGCAAGGCGTTGATCGCGGCGGCGCGCACCGTTTCCGGGGTCGAGAACGTCAGCGCCAACCTGGCCACCAAGGTCGTGCCGCACGCGGTTCAGCGTGGCGTGCAATTGCTCCCCAAGGTGAAGAACATCATCGCCGTGGCCTCAGGCAAAGGCGGCGTCGGCAAGAGCACCACGGCCGTGAACCTGGCGCTGGCGCTGGCCGCCGAGGGCGCGACGGTCGGCATTCTCGACGCCGACATCTATGGCCCCAGCCAGCCGATGATGATGGGCATCGAAGGCCGGCCCGAAAGCGCCGACGGCCAAACCATGGAGCCGATGGAAAACTTCGGCGTGCAGGTCATGTCGATCGGCTTTTTGGTCGACTCCGACAGCCCGATGATCTGGCGCGGCCCGATGGCCACGCAGGCGCTGGAGCAGTTGCTGCGCCAGACCAACTGGGCCGAGCTGGACTACCTGATCGTCGACATGCCGCCCGGCACCGGCGACATCCAGTTGACGCTTTCGCAGAAGGTGCCCTTGACCGGCGCGGTGATCGTGACCACGCCGCAAGACATCGCGCTGCTGGACGCAAAGAAGGGCATCAAGATGTTCGAGAAGGTCGGCGTGCCGATTCTGGGCATCGTCGAAAACATGGCGGTGCATGTGTGCGAGCAATGCGGCCATGTGGAGCACATTTTCGGGCAGGACGGTGGCAAGAAGATGGCGGCCGAATGTGGCATCGACTACCTCGGAGCGCTGCCGCTGAACCTGTCGATCCGGGTGCAGTCCGACGCCGGCCGGCCCCCGGTGGTGAACGACCCCGACGGCGAGATCGCCGCGCTGTACAAGAGTGTGGCGCGCGAGGTGGCGGTGAAGATCGCTCTACGCGCGAAGGACTTTTCGTCGAAGTTCCCGAGCATCTCGATCTCGAAGACGACCTGAGCGCCAGCATGGACCGGCCTGCAGTTCAGGTGGCCGTCGTGATCGAACGCGAGGCCAAGCCCAATCGCTGGGAAGACTGGCGCTTTCGTGTGGTCGAGGTGGCGCCGGACCTTCCCGGATTCGGCACGGTGGCGCGCCGGCTGTACGACGACGGCAAGTTCGCGCGCTGGCTCTTCCCGGGTTTCACGCTGGAGTTGTTCGCCGACGAAGGCAAGGGCTATTTCCTGAACCTCACGTCGGGCAAGCCGGTCTGGTTCGTGATGTGGCGAATCGACGACGACGATCCTTCAATGGCGCGTCCCGCCGCGGTGAGCCTGTCGTACATCGAGGCCGACCGCTGGCAGAGCGCCGAAGAGCGGGTCGACAACGTGCCGCTGCCGGCCGATCTGCGCGAGTGGCTGCAGGCCTACACCGACGCGAACTTCAAACCCGAAGCCGAGCGGCGGCGCGGCCCGCAATCCTTTCTGAGCCCGGCGGACCGGGCGAAATCGTGAGCGCATGATGGCGGCGGACGACGATGGATTCTTGACGCGGTGGGCCAGGCGCAAGGCGCAGGTCCA
>JAYSVE010000690.1:0-3380 GCA_043718725.1 Methylibium sp. | reverse complement strand
CGAGCTGGCGGACGACCTGGAGCGCCTGGTCGCACTGCATGACGCGTCGAGCATCGCCGCCGTGATCGTCGAGCCGATGGCCGGCTCCACCGGTGTGCTGATCCCGCCAAAGGGCTACCTCGAACGGCTGCGCGCGATTTGCGACAGGCACGGCATCCTGTTGATCTTCGACGAGGTCATCACCGGTTTCGGGCGCCTGGGCGCGCCGTTTGGCGCCACCCATTTTGGGGTGACACCCGACTTGATGACGGTGGCCAAGGGCATCAGCAACGGCTGCGTGCCGATGGGCGCAGTGTTTGCCAAGCAGCACATTCACGATGTGTTCATGACCGGCCCGGAGCACCTGGTCGAGTTTGCCCACGGCTACACGTACTCGGCCCACCCGCTGGCCTGCGCCGCCGCGCTGGCCACGCTGGACACCTATGCCGACGAAGAACTGCTGACCCGTGCCAGCAAGATGGCCGCGGCGTTCGAGGCCGGCGTGCACGCCCTGCGCGGCTTGCCCCACGTCATCGACATTCGCAACATCGGCCTGGTGGCCGCGATCGAACTGGCGCCGCTGACCGGCCAGCCGGGCAAGCGCGCCTTCGACGTGTTCCTCGATTGCTGGGAGCGTGGCCTGCTGGTGCGAACCACCGGCGACACGATCGCGCTGTCGCCGCCGCTGATCATCGAGGACAACCACCTCGACGCCCTCTTCAGCATCTTGCGCGACGCCTTGAAGGGCTCGGCCTGAAAGACAGGCTGGCCCTTCCAGAACCCAACCCGGAAAGTGGCCGCCTGATGAGCGAGGCAGATCCTGTGAACACCGCGGCACCCGACACCAAACCGGTGGTGTTGATTCCGGCCTGCAACCGACAGGTGGGCCTGCACCCCTTCCTCATCGCCGGCAAGAAGTACATCGACGCGGTGCGTCTGGCGGGTTGCCAGCCGCTGATCGTGCCCTCGCTCGCCGCCGACGAGATGGACACGTTGCTCGACCTGGCCGACGGCATCCTGCTGACCGGCTCGCCCTCCAACGTGCACCCACGCCACTTTGGCGAGGACGTGCACGATCCCGCGTTGCCGCTGGACCCGGACCGCGACGATTGGACCTTGCCGCTGATTCCGCGCGCGATCCAGCGCGGCGTTCCGTTGTTCGCAATCTGTCGCGGTTGCCAGGAAGCCAACGTGGCGCTTGGCGGCAGCCTGTACCAGGCCGTGCAAGAAGTGCCCGGGCGCCACGACCACCGCGCCGCCGGCAACGACACCGCGGAACAGCAGTACGGCCTGGCCCACCCGGTGGACGTGCTGCCCGGCGGAGCACTGGCGGCGATTTTGGGGGTCGGCCGCATCGAAGTGAATTCGGTGCATGGCCAGGGCGTGAACCGCCTGGCCGATGGTCTGCGCGTTGAGGCCCGGGCGCCCGACGGGCTGGTCGAAGCGTTCTCCATGCCGCTGGCGCCAGCGTTCAACCTCTGCGTCCAATGGCACCCTGAATGGAAGGCCGCCGACAACCCGGTGTCGGTGCGGCTCTTCAAGGCCTTTGGCGTCGCCTGCCAGTCTTTTCGCAACCGACGACGCACCCAAGCTCCGCGCGAACCGGACCGATGAGGCCGCCCACCACCCCCAGCCGCAACGCCGCAGCCCGGTGCCCCAGGGGCGCCCCAACCTTGCCAGGTAACCCATGGTGGACAAGAGCAACTTCACATTCAGCGACCTCGAGACCTGGTTCAACGAGCGTCGCGTGACCGAGATCGAATGCCTGGTGCCCGACCTCACCGGCGTGGCCCGCGGCAAGATCCTGCCGCGCGAAAAATTCACCGAAGACCGCGGCATGCGTCTGCCCGAGGCCATCGTGGCCATCGGCGTCACGGGTAACTTCCCCGAAGAGGGCCCCTACTACGACGTGATCCATGCCACCGACCGCGACATGCATTTGCGCCCGGACCTGTCCACGGTGCGCATCGTGCCGTGGGCGACCGACCCGACCGCGCAAGTGATCCACGACTGCTTTGACCGCAACGGCGCGATGATCCCGTTCGCGCCGCGCTCGGTGCTGCGTAACATCTGCAGCTTGTACGCCGCCGAAGGCTGGACGCCCATCGTGGCGCCGGAGCTGGAGTTCTACCTGGTCGAGCGCAACCCCGACCCGAACACGCCGCTGCGCCCACCCAAGGGCCGCAGCGGCCGCGCCGAAACCTCGCGCCAGGCCTACTCGATCGACGCGGTGAACGAGTTCGACCCGCTGTTCGAGGACATCTACGACTACTGCCAAAAAATGGAGCTCAACGTCGACACGTTGATCCACGAAGTCGGTGCCGGGCAGATGGAGATCAACTTCTTCCACGACCAGCCGCTGGGCCTGGCCGACGAAGTGTTCTTCTTCAAGCGCACGATTCGCGAAGCCGCGCTGCGCCACGAGATGTACGCCACCTTCATGGCCAAACCCATGGCCAACGAGCCGGGCAGCGCGATGCATGTGCACCAGAGCGTGCTGAACAGCGAGACCGGCAAGAACATCTTCAGCAACCCGGACGGCTCGGCGACCCCAGAGTTTTACTGGTACATCGGTGGCTTGCAGAAGTACACGCCAGCGGCGATGGCGCTGTTTGCACCGTACGTCAATTCCTACCGGCGCCTGTCACGCTCGATGAATGCGCCGATCAACATCCAGTGGGGCACCGACAACCGCACCGTGGGCATCCGCTCGCCGGTGGCCACACCCGAGGCGCGGCGCGTCGAAAACCGCGTGATCGGTGCCGACGCCAACCCCTACGTGGCGCTGGCGGCCACGCTGGCCTGCGGCTACCTGGGCATCAAGAACCGCATCGAACCGTCGCCCGAATGCAAGGGCGACGCCTACCTTTCGGAGTACCAGTTGCCGCAATCGCTGAGTGAAGCGCTGGGCTGGCTGGCCGATGAAAAGGACTTGCACGACGTGCTGGGGAAATCCTTCGTCACGGTCTATTCCGAGGTCAAGGAGATCGAGCATGCTGAATTCATGAAGGTGATTTCGCCATGGGAGCGGGAGCACCTGCTGCTCCACGTCTGAGATTGCCGTTGCAGCCACCGCCCCCGATTGCAAGGACCCGCATGCCGAACAACCCGATCCCGCGGCCCACGGTGGCCGCGCCGCGCGACACGGCGCAGTGGCAGGCCGCCGACACGGCCCACTACCTGCACCCGTTCACCGACTTCAAGTCGCTGGCGCTAAAGGGCTCGCGCATCATCACCCGGGCCGACAACATCTACCTGTGGGACAGCGATGGCAACAAGATCCTGGATGCGATGTCGGGCCTGTGGTGCGTCAACGTCGGCTACGGCCGGCAGGAACTGATTGCCGCAGCCACCCGGCAGATGCAGGAGCTGCCGTTCTACAACAGCTTCTTCCAGACCGC
>JAYSVE010000689.1:0-3386 GCA_043718725.1 Methylibium sp. | reverse complement strand
CCGGCCCTCGTTGACGGCGCGGTGGTGCTGCCGCAGGCCGATGTGATCGTCAACCCGAACCAGCCGGCCTGCAGCTTTGCCAGCAAGAACCTGGCGGGCGTGGGCGTGATGTTCTATGTGCTGCTGGCGCTGCGCGGCGAGCTGCGCGAGCGCGGCGTCTTCGACGCGCAGACCCAGCCCCGGCTCGACACCTTGCTGGACCTGGTGGCGCTGGGCACGGTCGCCGACGTGGTGCGGCTGGACGCCAACAACCGGCGCCTGGTGGCCCAGGGCCTGAAGCGCATCCGCGCCGGCAAGATGCACGCCGGCGTGGCCGCGCTGTTCAGCGCCGCGGCGCGCGACGCCCGCCGCGCCAGCGCCTTCGACTTTGGTTTCGCGCTGGGGCCGCGCATCAACGCGGCGGGGCGGATGGCGGACATGACACTGGGCATCGAATGTTTGCTGACCGACGATGCGGCGCGCGCCGATGAATTGGCGCGCACGCTGGACGCCATCAACCGCGAGCGGCGCGCGGTGGAGTCCGGCATGCGTGAACAAGCCGAGGCCTTGCTGGAGACCCTGCTGCAGCGCGATGACCGGGTCAACGACGACCCGCCCGCCGCGCTGGCGCTGTTCGACCCGGCGTTCCACGAGGGGGTGGTGGGCATCGTCGCGGCGCGTCTGAAGGACCGCCTGCACCGGCCGACCTTCGTGTTCGCGCGCGGGCAGGACGGGCTGCTGAAGGGCTCGGGCCGATCCATCCCCGGCTTTCATCTGCGCGACGCGCTGGACCTGGTGGCCAAGCGCCACCCCGAGGTGCTCAAGCGCTTCGGTGGCCATGCCATGGCCGCCGGCTGCACGCTGGCGCCCGAACACCTGGCGAGCTTCGATGCCGGTCTGCGCCAGGTGGCGCTTGAGTGGCTCGATGCGGCCACCCTGTCGCGCACCCTGCTCAGCGACGGGCCGCTGGCGCTGGAGCATTTCAATGCCGCGACGGTGCGGGTGCTGGACGCGCAGGTCTGGGGCCAGGCGTTCGAGCCACCGGTGTTCAGCGACGAGGTCGAGGTCGTCTCGCAGCGGCTGGTCGGCGAGAAACACCTGAAACTCGGCGTCAAGCATGCCGGGGTGCTGCGCGACGCGATCTGGTTCGGCCACAGCGAGCCGGTGGCGGCCCGGGTTCGCATGCTTTATCGCTTGAGCGTGGACGAATACAACGGCCGCGAGCGGGTCCAGATGGTGGTGGAGGCTGTGGCCTGAAGCGGGCGCGCGGACCGGGCAACTTTCGGCGCGGTTGCAACTCGTATCCCTACCCCGGCGGGGCTTGACCATACTGTGCGGAGCCACGCCGCCTTTGCGGCGACAAGGAACACCTGACCATGAACCCCCCCGATTTGATCGACCCCGGCCCGCTGCCCTCGACGGCGCGCCGCGAGGCCCTGAACCACCTGTGGCGGATGACCGCGCTGGCCGCCAGCGGCTCGGCGACCGCGGCCATCGTGGCCTGCGGCGGCGGCGACGCTGCGGCGCCCGCCCCCGGGCCCGCGCTGCCATCGGCACCTGCGCCATCGCCATCGCCAGCGCCGCCGCCGGCACCGCCACCCCCGCCCGGGTCCGGCGCGCCGACCGCGACCCCCTTCACCACCGGGCTGGCCGAACCCTGGGGCATGGCCTTCCTGCCCGATGGGCGCCTGCTGGTGACGCAAAAAGCGGGCGCGCTGGTGCTCGTCGCGGCCAACGGCCAATCGGTGGGCGCGCCGATCGCCAACGTCCCGGCGGTGGCCGCGGCCGGGCAAGGCGGGCTGCTGGATGTGGCGCTGGACCCGGACTTCGCGATCGACCCGTGGGTCTACCTGAGCTACTCGGAACCCGGCATCGGGCCGGAGGCCGGCCGCGCCGGCACCGCCGTGCTGCGCGGCCGCCTGTCGGGCAACACGCTGCAAGACGCGGCGGTGATCTTCCGCCAAAGCCCCAAGGTCACCGGCGACGGGCACTTCGGCTCGCGCCTGGTGTTTGGCGTTGACAAGACGCTGTTCGTGACGCTCGGCGAGCGCCAGCAAGGCAGCCCGGCCCAGGACCTGGCCAGCCACCTGGGCAAGGTGGTTCGCATCCAGCGCGATGGCAGCGTTCCCGTCGGCAACCCCGATCTCGGCCCGGGCGCCTTGCCGCAGCTCTGGAGCTACGGCCACCGCAACCCGCAGGGCGCGGCCCTGCACCCGGGCACCGGCGAGCTGTGGGTCACCGAACATGGCCCGCAAGGCGGTGACGAGCTGAATATTGCACGCGCCGGCGCCAACCACGGCTGGCCCATCAGGAGTTACGGCTGCAACTACGGCGACCCGGTCGGCGACGCCTGCCGGATCGGCGGCGGCATTCACGCACCGGCGTATGTCGAGCCGTTGACATATTGGGTGCCGACCTCGATCGCCCCCAGCGGCTTGTGTTTCTACACCGGCGCCATGTTCCCGGAGTGGCAAGGCAACCTGTTCCTCGGCGCCCTGGCCGGTCAGGCGCTGTGGCGGCTGGTCCTCGGCGGCAACACGGTCGTGGCGCGCGAGGCGCTGTTCCCGGGCGCGCGCGTGCGCGATGTCACCCAAGGTCCGGACGGCGCGCTGTACCTGCTAACCGACGCCATCCTGCGCATCGCGCGCTGATCCGCAGCCGGGTGGCCCGCGGAATTTGCCCCGGCCGCTGCGCGCCGGCAGGGTTTGCGGCATGCTGTGCGGCCCGGCCACCGCCCGCAACCCTTGCCCGTACCCACCATGCGTCACGCCCTGATCGCCCTTGCCTTGTTCAGCGCCGGCTTCGCCGCGTGCGCACAGGAACCCAAGACCATCACCGTCGCCAGCGGCCTGGAGAACCCGTGGGGCCTGGCCTTTCTGCCCGACGGCCGCATGCTGGTCACGGAACGCCCTGGCCGGCTGCGAATCGTCCAGGCGGACGGCCACTTGAGCGAGCCGGTCCAGGGGTTGCCGAAAATCGTGGTCGGCGGCCAGGGCGGCCTGCTCGATGTGGCGGTCGACCCCAAGTTCAACGACAACGCGCTGGTCTACTGGAGCTACAGCGAGCCGGCGGCCGGCGCGGACGGCGGCAACAGCACCGCGGTGGCGCGCGCCAAACTTGAGGGGGACCGGCTGACCGGCGTGCAGGTGATCTTTCGCCAGAGCCCGAAGGTCAACAGCTCGGCCCACTTCGGCTCGCGCCTGGCCTTCGCCCGCGACGGGCGCCTGTTCATCACCCTGGGCGACCGCTTCAGCCGGCGCGACGACGCGCAGACGCTGGACAACCACCATGGCAAGGTGGTGCGCGTCGAAGCCGACGGCCGGGTGCCGGCGGACAACCCGTTCGTCGGCCGCAGCGGCGCGCTGCCGGAGATCTGGAGCTACGGCCATCGCAACCTGCAAGGCGCC
>JAYSVE010000688.1:0-8037 GCA_043718725.1 Methylibium sp. | reverse complement strand
GTGCCGGGCCTGGCGCTGTTCTACGGCGGCCTGGTGCGCGCCAAGAACATGCTGTCGGTGCTGATGCAGGTGTTCGTCACCTTCTCGATGATCGTGGTGCTGTGGTTCGTCTACGGTTACAGCCTGGCCTTCACCGAAGGCAACGCCTTCGTCGGCGGCTTCGATCGGCTGTTCATGAAGGGTCTGTTCGACCCGGCCACGGGAGCCTTTGCGATGGCCGCGACCTTCAGCAAGGGTGTCTACATTCCCGAGCTGCTGTTCGCCGCGTTCCAGGCGACCTTTGCCGGCATCACCTGCTGCCTGATCGTCGGCGCCTTCGCCGAGCGCATCAAGTTCAGCGCGGTGCTGCTGTTCATGGCGCTGTGGTTCACCTTCAGCTATGTGCCGATGGCCCACATGGTCTGGTTCTGGATGGGACCTGACGCCTACGCCAGCAAGGACGTGGTCGACGCGATGAACGGCAAGGCCGGCTACCTGTGGCAGATGGGTGCGCTCGACTTCGCCGGCGGCACGGTGGTGCACATCAATGCTGCGGTGGCCGGCCTGGTGGGAGCCTTCATGATCGGCAAGCGGGTCGGCTATGGCCGTGAAGCGTTCACGCCGCATTCGCTCACGCTCACCATGGTCGGCGCCGCGCTGCTGTGGGTTGGCTGGTTCGGCTTCAACGCCGGCTCGGCGCTGGAGGCGAGCAACAGCGCGGTGCTGGCCTTCGCCAACACGTTCTCGGCCACTTCCGGCGCAGTGCTGGCCTGGTGCATCGGCGAGACGCTGATGCGCGGCAAGGCCTCCATGCTGGGCGCGGCGTCGGGCGCGGTGGCGGGCCTCGTGGCCATCACGCCGGCGGCCGGCAACGTCGGCCTGATGGGGGCGATCGTGATCGGCTTCGTCGCCGGCTTTGCCTGCCTGTGGGGCGTGAACGCACTGAAGAAGATGCTCGGCGCCGATGACTCGCTCGACGTGTTCGGCGTGCACGGCGTGGGTGGCATCGTCGGCGCGCTGCTGACCGGCGTGTTCAACACGCAGGCACTCGGGGGGCCCGGCCTGGTGGGTGATTGGGTCACCGCCGCGGTCATCTCCAACGGCATCGGCGCGCAGTTCTGGATCCAGCTCAAGGCGGTGTTGCTGACCATCGTCTGGTCGGGCGTGGTG
The DNA here is from genome assembly GCA_043718725.1 of Methylibium sp. GTDB lineage: Bacteria > Pseudomonadota > Gammaproteobacteria > Burkholderiales > Burkholderiaceae_C > LGRD01. Next base: position 6,888 of record JAYSVE010000688.1, on the reverse strand, counting down.
TCGCTGGTGGCCTTCAAGATCGTCGACATGGTCGTCGGCCTGCGGGTGCCGGAAGACGCCGAACGTGAAGGCCTGGACATCAGCTCGCATGGGGAGACGGCCTACAGCAAGTGAGTGGTAGCGCGTCGTGAAAAGTTGAAGCGGGCGCTCAGGCGCCCGTTTCGCTTCTGGTCAGCGGCGGTCGTTCAGAATCCCGCCATGCCGACGATCGGTCAAGCGGGGTTCAAGTGGGTGGCGTGGGCCGTCGCGGCGGGGTTGTCTCTGCTGGCGGGTGGCTGCGCCCGTGCGCCTGCCAGCTCGGCCGCCAACATCGACATCAGCACCGGCCTCGGAGCGCCGCGCAGCCCGGCCCAGGCGATTTCCGCGATGCGCCTGGCCGACCATGTGCTGCTCGGCGAAGTGCACGACAACCCGCTGCACCACCGCGAGCGCGCGCTGCTGATCAAAGCCTTGGCCGACCGGCGCCCGACCCTGGTGTTCGAGCAGTTTCCGCGCTCGGCCAATGACGCCCTCGCCACCCCCGTGGCCGGCGACCTGGAGGGCTGGATCGGCCGCGCCGGCTTTGATCGACGCGGCTGGGGCTGGCCGCTGCACCGGCCGCTGATCGAGGCCGCGCTGGCCGCTCAACTGCGCCTGCGCGGCGGCAACCTGGCGCGCGACGAGGCGCGCAACATCGCCCGCCTTGGTGCGGGCGCCGCGCCGACGGACCTGGCGAGCCGGCTCGCCCAGCCCTTGCCGGCGAGCGCCGCCGAAACGCTGGACCGCGGGCTGGTCGACGGCCACTGCGGCCAACTGCCGGCCGCGGCACTCCCGCGCATGCGCGAGGCGCAAGCGGCGCGCGACTTGGCCATGGCCGACGCGCTGCTGCGCGCCGCCGCTGACGGCGCCAGCCCCACCGTGCTGATCGCCGGCAATGGCCATGTGAGGCGCGACCATGGGGTTGGGTTGTGGATCGCCCGGCAACAGCCCGCGGCCACGGTGCTCAGCGTGGGCTTCCTCGAGGTCGGCCCCGACGGCGTGGCCCCGTCCGCGGCCGAGCGGGCGGCCTACGACCTGGTCTGGGTCACCCCGCGCCAACCACGACCCGACCCCTGCGCCGGTTTTTCGCTCGACCCCAGGCCCGCGTCGCCGGCCCCGGCGACGCGTTGAGGGCAACGGTCAACGAGCAAAGCATTGCACGCCCCGGCGCGGGCCCGACCCAAAGCCGGCAGCCTCCTAGAATCCCCCCGACACCACGACCCCTGCCGCCCCCGCCCATGGTTCCCCACCTGCTTACCGCGCTCACCGGCCCGATCAACGAGCTGGAGCAGCGGATCCTCGAATCGCTTCCGGCCATCGAACGCTGGTTCCGGCTTGAATGGATGGAGCACACGCCGCCGTTCTACACCTCGGTGGACGTGCGCAATGCCGGCTTCAAGCTGGCGCCGGTGGACACCAACCTGTTCCCCTGCGGCTTCAACAACCTCACGGTCGAAATGCTGCCACTGGCGGTGCAGGCGGCGATGGCCGCGATCGAGAAGATCTGCCCCGAGGCCAAGAACCTGCTGCTGATTCCGGAGCTGCACGCCCGCAACACTTTCTACCTGATGAACGTGCAGCGGCTGATGCAGATCTTTCACCAGGCCGGCCTGAACGTGCGCCTGGGCACGCTCGACGAGAGCATCACCTCACCCACCGAAATCGCCTTGCCCGATGGCAGCAGCATCACGGTGGAGCCGCTGGTGCGAAGCCGTCGGCGCCTCGGTGTGAAGAACTTCGACCCGTGCACGATCCTGCTGAACAACGATCTTTCGGCCGGCGTTCCCAAGGTGCTGGAGAACCTGCATGAGCAGTTCCTGCTGCCGCCGCTGCATGCCGGCTGGGTGACGCGCCGCAAGACCCAACATTTCGCCGCCTACGAAGAAGTCGCAAAGAAGTTCGCCAAGCTGCTGGGCATGGACCCGTGGTTGATCAACCCGCTGTTCACGCACTGCGGCGAAGTCAATCTTGGCGACCCCGGCAGCGCCGAATCCCTGATGAGCCATGCCGACGCGCTGCTGGGCAAGGTGCGCCGCAAGTACAAGGAATATGGCATTGGCGAAAAGCCCTTCGTCATCGTCAAGGCCGACGCCGGCACCTATGGCACCGGGATCATGACGCTGCGCGACCCCAAGGAGCTGGCCGACCTGGGCCGCCTGTCGCGCAACCACATGAGCGTCACCCGCGACGGCCGGGAGCTGTCGGAGCTGATTCTGCAAGAAGGCGTGCCGACCTTCGAGCGCGTCAACGACGCCGTGGCCGAACCGGTGGTCTACATGATCGACCGCTACGTGGTGGGTGGCTTCTACCGCGTCAACGCCGAGCGCGGCATTGACGAGAACCTCAATGCGCCGGGCGCCAGCTTCGTGCCGCTGGCGTTCGCCGAATCGCACCAACTCCCCAAGCCGGGCGCCAAGCCCGGTGTCAGTGCGCCGAATCGCTTCTACATGTATGGCGTCATCGCCCGCCTGGCGATGGTGGCGGCCAGCTACGAGCTCGAAGCCACCGACCCGAATGCGGAAGTCTACGAATGACATTCGGCGCGCTGGCCTGAACGCCCGCCGGGTGGCGTCGCGAATTCCAGAAAGGCGTTGCTGCGCTGCAACATAAACGCCGCCGCGGGGCCCGTCGACGGGCTGCGGCGCCGGGGCTCAGGCGCACAATCCACCTCCCCCATCCGCGGCCGCCCTCCGTGAGCCAAGCTCCTTCGAGATCCAAATCCTCCAGCCTTGCCGCGTTGACACTGGGTGCCGTGGGCGTTGTGTATGGCGACATCGGCACCAGCCCGCTGTATGCGCTGAAGGAGGTTTTTGCCCACGGCCATGTGCCGCTGACACCGCACAACATCTACGGCGTGCTGTCGCTGGTGTTCTGGACACTCACCGTGGTGGTGTCGCTCAAGTACGTGCTGCTGATCCTGCGCGCCGACAACAACGGCGAGGGCGGTCTGATCGCCATGCTGGCGCTGGCCTCGCAGGCCGTCAAACACAAGCCGACACTGCGTCGGCGGCTGCTGGTGCTGGGCATCTTCGGCACCGCGATCTTCTTTGGCGACGGCGTCATCACGCCGGCAATCTCGGTGCTCTCGGCGGTCGAGGGCATCGAGGTCGCCGCGCCGGCCTTGCACCGCTACATCGTGCCGATCACGCTGGTCGTGCTGACGGCGCTGTTCATGGTGCAGCGTCACGGCACGGCGCGGGTGGGCAAGCTGTTCGGGCCGGTCACGGCGCTGTGGTTCGCGGTGTTGAGCGTGCTCGGGGTGATGCACATCGCCACCCACCCGGCGGTGCTATGGGCCCTGAGCCCGCATTACGCGCTGAGCTTCATGCTGTCGCAACCCGGCATTGCCTTCATCGCGCTGGCCTCGGTGGTGTTGTGCGTGACCGGGGCCGAGGCGCTGTATGCCGACATGGGCCACTTCGGCAAGCGGCCGATCCGCCTGGCCTGGTTCAGCCTGGTCATGCCGGCCCTGGTGCTGAACTATTTCGGCCAGGGTGCGATGCTGCTGGTGCACCCCGAAAAGGCCGGCAACCCGTTCTTCGAGATGGCCCCCACCTGGGCCCTGTACCCGCTGATCGGCCTGGCCACCTGCGCCACCGTGATCGCCTCGCAGGCCCTGATCACCGCGGCGTTCTCGGTCACCAAGCAGGCCATTCAGCTCGGCTACCTGCCACGGGTGCGCATTTTGCACACGTCGGTGCGTGAAACCGGCCAGGTGTATGTGCCGTTCATCAACTGGGGGCTCTATGTGTGCATCGTGCTGGCGGTGCTGGCCTTCGGCTCCAGCAGCAATCTGGCGGCGGCTTATGGCATTGCGGTGACCATCGACATGCTCATCACGACGACGATGACCTTCTTCGTCATCCGCTACGGCTGGAAGTACCCCTGGCCGCTGTGCGTGGCCGCCACGGGCTTCTTCTTCATCGTCGACTTCACCTACTTCGCGGCCAACATCATCAAGGTGTTCGACGGCGGCTGGTTCCCTGTCGCCATCGGCGCCTTCATGTTCATGTTGATGATGACCTGGAAGCAGGGCCGCCGCTTGATGAGCGCGCGCCTGCGCGAGGATGCGATCGACCTCAAGAGCTTCCTGGAAGCGGTGTTCGTCAGCCCGCCCGCGCGGGTCCAGGGCACGGCGGTTTTCCTGGCCAGCGAACAGGGCGTCACGCCGACGGCGCTGCTGCACAACCTGAAGCACAGCAAGGTGCTGCACGCGACCAACCTGTTTGTCACCGTGATGCACCACGAGGTGCCGTGGATCGGCTTTGACAAGCGCACCCAGCTCGAGCCGCTCGGTCACGGCTGCTGGCAGGTGACCTTGCACTTCGGCTTCAAGAACGACCCCGACGTGCCCGAGGCGCTGGAGCTGCTGGCCAACCGCGGCGTCGAGGTCGACGAGATGGACACCAGCTATTTCCTGTCGCGGGACATCGTCATCCCGACTCTCGGCGCGGGCATGTCGATCTGGCGCGAAAAACTCTTTGCCGGCATGCACCGCAACGCCGCCGCGGCGGCCGACTTCCTGCGCCTGCCGACCAACAGGGTGGTGGAGCTGGGATCGAAGGTGGAGATCTAGTGCCGTGTTCGATGCTGTGTGGAACTTAAGAAAACCGATGGATTTGGGCGACTGGCTAGGCGCAAACCGCAGCAATGCCCAGTGGCATTGCGAGGATTTTCAACGACGCCAGGCGGCCAAAGACGCGGTTTTATGTTCTACACAGTGTCGAACACTGCACTAGAACATCGTGTCTTGCAAGGCCACGGCGTCGGCCGGCTGCAGCAGGTAGGCCGAGCGCGTGACCCGGACCACGCTGCCCGGCGGCACCGGGGTCCAGCGCGCGTGGTCGCCGTCCAGCGGCTCCGAGGCAATCACCGTGCCGTTGGTGTCACCGCGCAGGTAGAGCGACGGCGGCTGCGCGTCGCTGGCCAGGCGGAAGGCGTACAGAACCTGGCCATCGGACAGCGCCGCGCTCAAACGCAGCGGCCGCGCAATGCCGGCCCGCTTGACGCGCCGCGCGACCACACGGAACACATCGAGGACGGCCTGGATCGGGTCTTCGCCCAGCGCCATGCGGGCCATCGCCAGCAGGAACAGCAGCTCCGAATCGGTGCCGCCGCGGCGGTGTTCGCGCAGGTGCTCGGGCAGCAGCGCCTCGAGCTCGGGCCGCAATTGTTCGTAGCCGCCGATCTGGCCGTTGTGCATGAACAGGTGCCGGCCGAGTCGGAACGGGTGGCAGTTCTCGGCTGCGACCGGCGCGCTGGTGGCCGCGCGCACATGGGCAAAGAACAGTCCCGCGCGGACACCGCCGCACAGGGCCAGCAGGCGGTTGTCGGACCATGCCGGCGTGGCCTCGCGGGCCAGGGTCAGCTCGCCCTGCTCACCGTACCAGCCCAGGCCGAAACCGTCGCCCTGCATGGCGCTGTGCGCTTCGGTGGCATGGGAGGCCTGGCGCAGCAGCGAATGGCGCGGCTCACTGACCAGTGCGACGAGCGGGATGGGTTTGCCGAGGTAGGCGATGAAGCGGCACATCGTGGGCGCGCGCGGGGGCGCTGGGCTGCGGTGGCCGGGCTATCGGCCCGCTGCGGGCGCGACTGAAGCCGGCCTGGGTATGCTCGGGCCCCATGCGTGCAATCCTGAACGACCTTTCGCTATCGGCTGTCGTCGCCGGTTTCGTGGCGGTGCTGGTGGGTTTCACGAGTTCGGTGGCGATCGTCTTCCAGGCCGCCACGGCGCTGGGTGCCACGCCGGCGCAGACCGCGTCGTGGATGTGGGCGCTGGGACTGGGCATGGGCCTGGGTTCGCTGCTGCCGTCGCTGTGGCTGCGCAAGCCGGTGATGGTGGCCTGGAGCACCCCCGGCGCGGCGGTGCTGGTCACGGCCGGGGCCGGCGGCGGGTTCGGCATGGCCGAGGCCACCGGGGCCTTCCTGGCCTGCGCCGCGCTCATCACCCTGTTCGGCGTGACCGGCTGGTTCGAGGCGCTGATGGACCGCATTCCGATCGCGCTGGCCAGCGCGCTGCTCGTGGGGGTGCTTGCCCGTTTCGGGCTCGACCTGTTCGTCGCGCTGAAGTCGGACCTGGCGCTGGTGCTGCCGATGCTGGCGGCCTACCTGGTCGGCCGGCGCCTCTGGCCGCGCTATGCGGTGCCCGGCGTGCTGCTGGTGGGCACGGCCTGTGCGGCGGCGTTCGGGCAACTGCGCCTGGGCAGCGTGCCGTCGGGGCTGACCGTGCCGGTGTTCACCGCGCCCGAGTTCACCTGGCGCGCCACGCTCAACCTGGCATTGCCGCTGTTCGTGGTGACGATGGCGTCGCAAAATTTGCCGGGGGTGGCGGTCATCCGGGCCACGGGCTACGCGCTGCCGGTGTCCAAACTGATCACGCTGACCGGCCTGGCCACGCTGGTGCTGGTGCTGGCGCCGTTCGGCGCCTTTGCGCTCAACCTGGCGGCCATCACCGCGGCCCTGTGCATGGGGCGCGAGGCCCATCCCGACCCGGGCCGGCGTTACATCGCCGCCGCGTCCTGCGGGCTGATCTACTGTGGCGTCGGCCTGTTCGGCGCGACGGTGGCCGGCGTGCTGAGCGCCTTTCCGCGCGAGCTCGTGGCGGCGCTGGCCGGGCTGGCCCTGTTGGGCACGATCGGTGGCGGGTTGAGCGTGGCGGTGCGCGATGAGGCGCACCGCGAAGCCGCGTTGATCACTTTCCTGGTCACGCTCAGCGGCATCAGCCTGGCGGGGATCGGCTCCGCTTTCTGGGGCCTGGTGGCCGGCGCGCTGACGCTTTTTGTGCAACAGTGGCGGCCCGCCAGGACCGCCTGAGCACACCCCGACCCGACCGAGACCCCGTTCGCCATGAAACTGCTGTTCGTCGCCGAC
>JAYSVE010000687.1:0-3398 GCA_043718725.1 Methylibium sp. | reverse complement strand
GCCGCCTTGCCACAGCGTGGGCTGGGCGTGGCGATCAAGATCGACGACGGCAACAACGCCCGCGCCGCCGAGGTGGCGATGGCCGCGGTGATCGAGGCTTTCGTCACGCTCGACGATGGCGACGCCACCCTTCTGGCCACGCTGAGCCGCACACAACTCAAGAACTGGAACGGCGCCGTGGTGGGCGGGTTGCGACCGGCGGAGGCGCTGCGATCGCTGGGCTGGTGTTGACCCTCGCTTGATGCCGAAGCGGCCATGCGCTAGCCTGTTTCCCCCCACTTCCCGAGGAAACAGACATGGCTAATTTCGTACTGGTTCATGGCGCCTGGCATGGCGGCTGGTGTTACCGCGACACCGCCGCGGCACTGCGCGCGGCCGGCCACACGGTGTTCACGCCGACCCACACCGGCGTCGGCGAGCGGGCCCACCAAGCGGCCGAGTCCATCACGCTGGAAACCCACATCCGAGACGTCTGTGGTTGCATCGAAGCCGAAGAATTAAACGACGTGATCCTGTGCGGCCACTCGTATGGCGGCATGGTCATCACCGGCGTGGCCGACCGCATGGCCGAGCGCATCCGGTCGCTGGTCTACCTCGACGCCTTCATTCCGGAGCATGGCGACTCGCTGATCGGCCTGATCAAAAAGGCGCTGCCGGCCGAGGTCGCCGCGGTCTTCATCGGCAGCTTTCACGGCACCGCGCTGGAGGGCCGCAGCGGCATGATGCAACCCATCCCCGCCGAGATGTTCAACATCGCCCAGGCCAACCGCGCCTGGGTCGACCGGCGCTGCCGCGCGCAGCCGCTGGCCACGTTCGAGGTGCCGTTGCTGATGACGGGCGACGCCGCCAAGGTCAAGCAGCGCCTGTACATCCTGGCCGACGGCTGGGACCCGAGCCCGTTCCGCCACTTCGCCGCCAAGGTCGAAGGCACTCCCGGCTGGCGCGTCACCAAGCTGCCCTGCAGCCACGACGTGATGGTCGACCTGCCCAGGGAGCTGGCGCAGGAGTTGCTGACGCTGGCTTGAGCAGGCGCCTGGGCCGGCCTCGGCTTCATCAGGCAACCTCCGTGCTGCGCACTGCGGTATTCGCCCAAGGCTCCGGAGGAGCCCCTTCGTGGCCCATGGCGGCCCGGCGGCTCATCAGGCAACCTCCGTGCTGTGCACTGCGGTATTCGCCTTGGGAACGGCCCCGCGGCTCATGCGACCAGCAGCGCCTCCAGGCTTTGCAGCGTGTCGGCCTGGTGCAGCGGTTTGTCGGTGCGCAGGCGCAACATGCGCGGGAAGCGCACCGCGATGCCGCTCTTGTGGCGCGGGCTGCGGTTGATGCCTTCGAAGCCGAGCTCGAACACCAGCGTCGGCCGGACGCTGCGCACCGGGCCGAACTTCTCCAGCGTGGTCTGGCGGACCACGCGGTCGACGCCGAGGAACTCCGAGTCGCTGAGGCCCGAGTAGGCCTTGGCGAAGGCCACCAGTTGCAGGCCGCCGGGTTGCGCCGGCTCGCGCCGCGCGATGGCGTCGACCACGGCCTGCGCCTCCGCGGCGTCGCGCGGCGCGCGGCTCCAGACCGCAAAGGTGAAGTCGGTGTAGACGCTGGCGCGGCGGCCATGGCCGGCCTGGGCGTAGATCAACACGGCATCGACGCTGAGCGGCGCGATCTTCCACTTCCACCAGGTGCCGCCGGCCAAGTCGTCCTGCTTGCGGCGGCCGCTGCCGTAGCGCGCGTCGCGGTGCTTGAGCATGAAGCCTTCGACACCGCGGCCACGCGACTCTTCGCGCAGCGCGGCAAAGTCGGCCCAGCTCGCGCGCGTTTGCAGCGGTGAAACCGTCAGGGCCGGTGTGCCCTCGCCAGCGCCAGCGCCAGCGCCAGCGCCCTCACCTGCGCGTTCGAGCCAGCGGCGGCGCTCATGTTGCGGGCGCTCGCGCAAATCGTCGCCCTGCCACTCCAGCAGGTCGTAGGCGATGAAGCGCACCGGCGCGGCGGCCAGCACCGCCCTTGTCAGTGTCTTTCGGCCGATGCGTTGCTGCAGCAGATTGAACGGCGCGGACCGGCCGTCCTTCCAGACGACGATCTCGCCGTCCAGCACGGTGCCGTCGGGCAGCGGCTGCGCCAGCGCCACGACCTCGGGGAAGCGTTCGGTCATCAGCTCTTCGCCGCGCGACCAGACCCACACCTGGCCGGCACGCTTGACCACCTGGGCGCGGATGCCGTCGTACTTCCATTCGACCAGCCAGTCGGGGGGCGGCCCGAGGCGGGCGTCGAAGTCGGCCTGCGGCGTGTCGACCGCGTGGGCCAGGAAGAACGGGTAGGGCTGGCCGCTCTGGGCCGGCGCAAAGGTCGACGTGTCGATCAGGGCTTCATAGCGCGGCGTGTCGGGCGCTGTCTTCGCATCGGTGTAGCCCATCATGCGTTGGGCGACGAGTTTGGCGTCGAGGCCGGCGTGTTCGGCCAGCGCCCGCTGCACCAGCAGCTTGGCGACACCGACCCTGAAGCCGCCGCCGATCAGCTTGGTCAGCAGGAATCGGCCCACGCCGTCAAGCTCGTCCCAGTACCCGAGGATGAGTTGCGCCTGGGTGGCCGGGTCGGCGCCGCGCAACGGCAGCAGGCGCAGCACGACCCAGTCGGCCAGCCCGACGTCACTGCACTGGCGGGCCGCGGGCAGCACATGGGCGATGGTCTCGGCCAGGTCGCCGACCGCCTGGTAGCAGGCGTCGAACAACCAGTCCTCGATGCCGGCACGTTGCCGCGCCAGGGCGCGCAGCGTCGCGGTCGGCACGACCTGGCGCGGCTTGCCCCCGGCGAGAAAGTAGACGGCCCAGGCCGCGTCGGGAGCCGGGGCCTGCGCGAAGTAGCGCTTCAGCGCGTCCACCTTGGCGCCGGTGGCGGTGCTGGCGTCGAGTTCGGTGAAGAGCTGCGCGAAACGCTTCATGAGGCGGGCGGGGCTGCCGTGGCTGACGCGGGCTCGGGTTCGGGCTCGTCGTCCCGGTCGCCGTATTCGGTGCTGAACGCGCCGGCCTGCAATCCCTGTTCGGTGAGCCAACGCACCATCACCGCCTCGTAGCCATGCGTCACGATCACCCGCGCCGCGCCGGTGGCGCCGATGGCGCGCTGCAGGCCGGGCCAGTCGGCGTGGTCGGACAGCACGAAGCCGCGGTCGACCGAGCGGCGCCGGCGCGCGCCGCGCAGTTGCATCCAACCGCTGGCAAAGGCGTCGCTGTGCTCGCCAAAGCGATTCAGCCACGCGCTGCCGTGCACCGACGGTGGCGCCACCACCAGCGCGCGCTTCAGGCTGGCCTTGTCGCTCAGCTCAGTGACGAGTTGCGTCGCCGGCAGCGCCACGCCCTGGTCTCGGTACGCGCGGTTCAGCGGTTCCACCGCGCCATGCACGATGAGGGGCCCGA
>JAYSVE010000686.1:0-8062 GCA_043718725.1 Methylibium sp. | reverse complement strand
ACTTCTACCCCGACCTGCCCAAGGGCTACCAGATCAGCCAGTACGAAACGCCGGTGGTGCAGGGGGGCGCGGTCGAGTTCTTCGTCGCCGGGGTTGCGCACAAGGTCAACCTGACGCGTGCGCACCTCGAAGAAGACGCGGGCAAATCCCTGCACCAGGACTACCAGGGCCAGACCGGCATCGATTTGAACCGCGCCGGCACGCCGCTGCTGGAAATCGTCACCGAGCCCGACATGCGCTGCGGCGCCGAGGCGGTGGCCTACGCACGCAAGCTGTATGAAATCGTGACGTGGAATGGTATTTGCGACGGCAACATGCAGGAGGGCTCGTTTCGCTGCGACGCCAACGTGTCGGTTCGCAAGCCAGGCGCGCCTTTGGGCACGCGGCGCGAGATCAAGAACCTGAACAGCTTCAAATTCATGCAGCAGGCCATCGACTTCGAAGTGCAGTGGCAGATCGACCTGATCGAAGACGGCGGCGCGGTTCAGCAGGCCACGGTGCTGTTCAACGCCGACACCGGCGAGACGCGGGCGATGCGTACCAAAGAGGACGCTCACGACTACCGCTACTTCCCCGACCCCGACCTGCCGCCGCTCGCAATCGCGCCCGAATGGATAGAGCGCGTTCGCGCCGGGATGTCCGAGCAGCCGGATGCGATGGCGCGACGGTTCCAGAAGGACTTCGGGCTGGCGCCAGACGACGCGGTGATGATGACGCAGAGCAAGGCGTTTGCCACCTACTTCGAAGCCGCGGCGAAAGCCTGCGGCCAGCCCAAGCTGGTGGCCAACTGGCTGATGGGCGAGGTGTCGCGCCGGCTGAACTCCGACGGAGTGAGCATCGCGGACTGCCCGGTCGCTCCACCAATCTTGGCGCAGATCATCGCGCGGGTGGTCGATGGCACGATATCGAACGGCGGTGCGAAACAAGTCTTCGACTTGGCGTGGGGATTGTTCCCGATCGTCGGCGCCAACAGCCCAAACTTCGTGGACGAGATCATTGTGGGCAGAGGCCTCAAGCAGTTGAGCGACACCGGCGAACTCGACCGCATCCTCGACGAGGTGCTCGCCGCCAATCCGAAGTCCGTCGAGGAATACCGCGCCGGCAAGGACAAGGCCTTCAATGCGCTGGTGGGCCAGGCGATGAAGGCAAGCAAAGGCAAGGCCAACCCGACGTTGGTCAGTGAAGGCCTCAAGCGCAAGCTGGGCTGAGCAGCGCCGGAGGGTTGCGGCCCGGCCCGAATCGGCGCCGACAGCCTATTTCGCCGCAGCCTTGCGCACCGCCGATGCCGGCGCGGCAGGCGCCACCACCGTGGGCAATGCGCCCTCCGCGCCCGGCCTCGCGCCGCTCCACAACTGCTTCAGCCGCTCTAACTGCACGTCGTAAAGCGCATTGATCCTGTCCATCTCGGAGCGTTGATCCTGGATCAGCGCGCGCTGCGCGTCGGTTGAAGCGTCATTGGCATCCAACGCACGCTTGAGCTTGGGGGGCAATGGCTTGCGGACATAAAACTCGGTCTCGTCGATGAGTGGTCTGCGCTCGGCGGCGACCTGTTCGAGGCGGGCTTCGGAAGCCTTCAAGCCCTTGCGCACGTCGTTCAGCGCCGCTTCGCGCGAACGCCGGTGGGCCGCCTCGTTCGGGAACCGGACCAACAGGTTGCGATCGCGTCGCACCGCATCCTGGCGCGTCACATGCTGGCTCGCCGCCTCCCGCTCCCGGGCCTCTTTTTCGGCACGCTCTTCGGCGGTCAACGTGCGCGTGATGGTTTGCTTGACCGAGCCATCGGCGTTCAGAACACGTTGGTCGCGGTCCAGGCAATCGACGATGGGACGGTCGGAGGTCAGGCGCTTGCCACTGGCATTGGTGCAGGTGTAGATGGCGGGCGCGGCCCAGGCCATCTGCGAGGCGATCAACAAGCCGAACACCCGAGCGAATCGAGTAGCCTGGACACTCCACATGCGTTCACACTCCGAAACGTTGTCGATAGGCGGCCACCGGGGCCAGGTGTTCTCCGAGTGCGGGATCGGCGCTCGATTCAAGATAGTGCAGCAAGTCCGCGAGGGTTGCGACCGCTGCCACCGGCAAGCCCAGCGTTTGCGTGACGAATTGCACCGCCGACAGCGCCGGGTTCGCTCCGTCCTCGGCCGACCGCTCCTGACGGTCCAACGCAATCAGCACCGCACTCGGCACACCCCCGGCGGCCGTGATCATCGAAACCGACTCCCGCACCGAGGTGCCGGCCGACATCACGTCGTCGATGATGAGAACGCGGCCCGCAAGTTTTGCGCCGACCAGCGTGCCCCCTTCGCCATGATCCTTGGCTTCTTTTCGGTTGTAGGCAAATGGCACGTTACGCCCGCGGCGCGCCAGTTCGATCGCCACGGCGGCCGCCAGCGTGATGCCCTTGTAGGCCGGGCCGAACAGCATGTCGAAAGGCAGTTCCGAGGCCAGCAGGCGCCGCGCATAGAATTCTGCGAGGCGCCCGAGCTTGACTCCGTCGTCGAACCGGCCGGCATCGAAAAAGTACGGTGACAGCCGCCCCACCTTGGTCTTGAAGGCGCCAAACCGGAGCACGCCGGCGCTGCGTGCAAACGCCACAAATTCTTGCGCAACAGCGTCGCTGGCGGGGATGCTTTTCATTTTTTGGAGCTCAGGTGTTTCGCTTGGTGACATTGAACCTGAATGGCATTCGCTCCGCCGGGACCAAGGGGTTCGCGACCTGGGTCGACGGTGTGGCTGCGGATTGTATGGGGGTGCAAGAGATCAAGGCCCAGGCCGACGATCTTGCCGGGCGCTTCGAATCCGTCGGCGGCATGGCGGGTCATTTTCATTTTTCCGACAGGAAGGGCTATTCCGGTGTCGGCCTGTATTCACGCGCGGCACCGACTCGCGTCATCTCCGGATTGGGCTGCGCAGAATTCGACGCCGAGGGGCGCTACGTGGAGGCGCAGTTCGACAACCCCGGGCGCCAAAGCATCCCGAAGTTGAGCATCATCAGCTGCTACTTCCCCAGTGGTTCAAGTGGGGAAGACCGGCAACGTGCCAAGTTCCGCTTTCTGGCGGCGATGACGCCGCATTTGATGCGGCTCAGGGCCGAGCGCGAATTCATCCTGGTGGGCGACGTGAACATTGCGCACAAGGAAATCGACCTGAGGAACTGGAAGAGCAACCAAAAAAACAGCGGCTTCACACCGGAAGAACGCGCCTGGATGACGCACACGCTGGACGAAGTCGGCCTGGTGGACGTGTTTCGAACCCTGAATCCGCGCGCGGAGCAGTACACCTGGTGGAGCAATCGCGGCCAGGCCTGGGCCAAGAATGTTGGATGGCGGCTGGACTATCACCTGGCCACGCCCGGCATCGCGGCCAAGGCCAGAGCGGAGCACATTTACCTGGCGCAACGCTTCAGCGACCACGCGCCGGTGGTGATCGACTATGACTTCACGCTCTGAGAGCGCCCCCAGGCCGACGACGACCTCGTCCGCCCCCCGAGGGGTATGAGCAAAGTGGCCGAGCCACATTTGCGCATGCGGCGCGCTCAAGCCACCCTGAAGCACATTGCTGCGCAACTGCGTGACCGGGCCGGGCTCGTCCGCTTCGGCGGGCCGGCCAGCATCAAGCTCGGGTCTAAGGCGAAACCGTGCCCGCTGCGGGCGAACTTACGTAGTTCCCGCTACGGCATGTCTCAAGCGATTGCTGAGAATAGGCGCACGTGCACTTGATTCCGCCGAAAGGATTCCCGCCATGAAACGCCTCCTGATCGCCACTGTGAGTACGCTCGTCGCTGCCGCGGCATGGGCCGAATACCCAGAAAAGCCAGTCACCATCGTGGTCCCCTTCTCGGCCGGTGGGCCGACCGACAAGGTGGCCCGCGATCTCGCCGAGGCCCTGCGCAAGCCGCTCGGCGGCCAGACCGTCATCATTGAAAACGTCGGTGGCGCCGGCGGCACGCTGGGTGCGACCAAGGTCGCCCGGGCAGCCAATGACGGCTACACCCTGCTGCTGCATCACATCGGCATGAGCACTTCGCCGGCGCTGTACCGAACCATGCAGTACAAGACGCTGGAAGACTTCGAGTATTTGGGCATGGTCAACGAAGTTCCGATGACGCTGATCGGCAAGCCTGGTTTGCCGGCCAACAACTACGCCGAACTGGCCAAATGGATCGATGCCAACAAGGGCAAGATCAATCTGGCCAATGCCGGGCTGGGTGCGGCGTCGCATCTGTGCGGTCTGCTGTTCCAGAACAGCGTCAAGGTCGACATGCAAACCGTCCCGTACAAGGGCACGGCGCCGGCCATGACCGATTTGTTGGGCGGTCAGGTCGATCTGATGTGCGACCAGACCACCAACACCACCAGCCAAATTGAAAGCGGCAAGGTCAAGGCCTACGCCGTCACGACCGGCAAGCGCCTGAGCACCCCGGCGTTGAAGAACCTCCCCACCCTCGACGAGTCTGGGCTCAAGGGCTTCAACGTGAGCGTCTGGCATGGCCTGTATGCGCCCAAGGGCACGCCCAAAAGCGTTGCCGACAAACTCAACGCGGCACTGAAAGTGGCGCTCAAGGACCCGGAATTCATCAAGCGCCAGGAAGCCCTGGGGGCGGTTGTCATCACGGACGCTCGCCTCGACGGTGCGGAGCACAAGAAGTTTGTTGAAGCGGAAATCGCCAAGTGGGGACCGATCATCAAGGCCGCGGGGCAGTACGCCGATTGACGATCGAGACCTGGCCGGACCTTCTCGCCGTCGCAGCGGGCTTGGTCGAAATGGCGGCCGCCAGCCGATGCCTGATCTGCGCGTGCTCGACAGCATCACCGAGGCGGTCGCTGGCGGTGCCGGTGCGGTTGTGGTCAGCGGCTCGCACGGCGGCGTGAGTTCCGGCCGCTACGCCTTGCAGGCCCTGCCCCTTGCCGTGGTGTTCAACGATGCCGGGATCGGCCGCGACCAGGCCGGCATTGCGGCCCTGGCCATGCTGCAATCGGCAGGGATCGCCGCCTGCGCTATGGCGCACACCAGTGCCCGGATCGGCGATGCCCTCTCGTCGTTGAGCACGGGCGAGATCTCGCGTGCCAATGACGCTGCCCAGACACTGGGAGCCCGCGTCGGGATGTCCTGCAGGGATTGGGTCGACAGCTTGATGCGGCCCGCAACAACGTCTGAAGACTGACGAACCGACCGCGATGAGGGCGCTGAGCGCGAAGGGTTCATCCGACCCGCTCAGTGCGGATCGGTCGCGTCGTTGAACTGCGCCTCCACGTCCATGGGCAACAACTGGATCGAGGCGCGCAGCCCCGGCACGTCTGCCATCAAGGCCTGCTCCACGCTGGCGCGCACCACCGCCGCGCGCCCCAGCGTCCAGGCCGACGGCATGTGCATGTGCACGTCGAGAAACAAGCGCTGGCCGGCGCGGCGAGTGACGATGTGGTCAAAGCGTATCGCTTGGTGAGAGAACTGCGCCAGCGTTCGATCGATCCTGGCGCGTGTCTCGGGCTCAACCGCGCTGTCCATCAAGCCTTGAACAGACCGCCAGACCAGGCGCCCACCCTCGCGCAGGATGTTCAACGCCACGCCAATGGCAAGCACGGGGTCGAGCCACAGCCAACCCGTGAAATGCACCAGCACAAGCCCGGCGACAACGCCGGCAGAGGTCCAGACATCGGTGTAGAGGTGGCGTGCGTCGGCCTCGAGCACGATGGAGTTGTGAAGTTTCGAGCCCGCCATCATGTGCCAGGCCAGCAAGCCATTGATGCCGGAGCTGACGGTGGCCAACCCCAGGCCGAGCCCGAGCGATTGCAATGGCTGCGGGTGGGTAAATCGTGGCAGGGCTGCCAAAACGATGCCGGCGGCGGCGGCACAGATCAAGAACCCCTCAAAGCCACTGGAAAAATACTCTGCTTTGGTGTGCCCGAACGGGTGATCCTCATCGGCCGGGCGCAGTGCGATCGTGACCATGGCAATGGCGAACACTGCCGAGGCCAGATTGACGAGCGACTCCATGGCGTCAGACAGCAACCCCACCGAGCCGGTGATCCACCACGCGAGCGACTTCAGCGTGATGGTGAGCACCGCGGCCACGACCGACAGCTTGAGCAGCGTCTTGACCTGCATGCCAGCAGACCCGCGCTCAGCGCGCCGTTATCAGGGCCGCCGCGGGCCTGTGCCTCGGGCCGTCATGAACATGACCGAGGGTCACCATCAGCTGAGCTGGATTCGAGCAAACCTGCGCTTGCCCACCTGCAACACGTAAGTGCCTGCCGGCAGTTTGAGTCCCTTGTCAGCCACCGTCACCGAATTGACCCGCACGCCGTGGCCGTCGATCAGACGGTTCGCCTCGCTGGTCGACGGTGCCAGGCCGGCCTGCTTGAGCAGGGCCGCGATGCCCAACGGCGCACCGTTGAGCGCCATTTCGGAGATCTCGTCGGGCACGCCGCCTTGCGCCCGATGATTGAAGTCCTGCTCGGCGGCGGTGGCGGCAGCGGCGTTGTGAAAACGCGATGTGATCTCGCGGGCCAGCATCAACTTGGCCTCTTTCGGGTTGCGTCCGGCTTCGATTTCGGCCTTCAATGCGGCGATTTTTGCTTCGGGCTCGAAGCTCAGCAAGGTGAAGTACTTCCACATCATGCTGTCGCTGATCGACAGCAACTTGGCAAACATGTCGTTCGGCGCCTCGTTGATGCCGATGGTGTTGCCCTTGCTCTTGGACATCTTCTCGACCCCGTCCAGTCCTTCCAGCAGCGGCATCGTCAGGATGCACTGCGGTTCCTGGCCGTACTCGGTCTGCAGCGCCCTGCCCACGAGCAGGTTGAACTTCTGGTCGGTTCCGCCGAGTTCGAGGTCACTTCTGAGTGCCACCGAGTCGTAGCCCTGCATCAGCGGGTACAGCAATTCATGCACGGAAATCGGCACGCCCGCCTTGAAACGCTTGGTGAAGTCGTCGCGCTCAAGCATGCGCGCAAGCGTGTACTTGGCGGCCAGTTGAATCATGCCTCGGGCCCCGAGCGGATCGCTCCATTCCGAGTTGTAGCGAATCTCGGTCTTCTCAGGGTCCAGAACCAGGCTGGCCTGGGCGCAATAGGTTTGCGCGTTGGCCTCGATCTGCTCCCGGGTGAGCGGCGGCCGGGTCGTGTTGCGCCCGGACGGGTCTCCGATCATCGACGTGAAGTCGCCGATCAAGAAGATCACCTTGTGGCCCAGGTCCTGAAGCTGGCGCAGCTTGTTGAGCACCACCGTGTGGCCAATGTGGATGTCGGGCGCGGTCGGGTCCAGGCCGAGCTTGATCCGCAAGGGCGTTGCGGTCGCCTCGGAGCGCGCCAGCTTGGCCAGCCAGTCGGCCTCAGGCAGGAGTTCATCACAACCTCGCTTGGACACCGCCATGGCCTCGCGCACCCGATCGGTCACCGCGTAGATGGGGTGGGCTGCCGGGCGCTCGGCTTTGGCCGGTTCCGCGTGCGAGTGGGGGGTTGCGGTCACTGACATGCGGGACGTCCAAGGGCGAGCGTGCAAAGTGCGTTCATATGGGTTCTTGTCGGTTGATATGGAACGCGGTTGCGAGGCAGCACAAAGCTCAACAACCGGGCGAGGATTCTAAGGGCGCGGTGCGCGTCGGCCGTCCCGGGCGCGCCGGTGTCGATCGCCATGCCGCGAACCGGCGGGAGTTGCATTTCGTCCCAAGCTGGCGCTGCCGGCCAAGCCTTCTTGGACAAGCTGCGTGACACCCTGGAAGAAGGGGGAAATGGTGCCAGGTGGGGCCTTGAAAATCGACCGGTCATGAACAATGTCATTGACGAAATCAATCTGAGGACAGGGTGTTTCGCCGCAGTGGTCGCACACTATGCGCAGACGGACGGCCTGTTGAAACATGAGCAGGCAGCACTCGACCTGGTCGCGCTTGAGGTACGTGTTCACGGGGTACCAAGATGCGACTGTCGGACAGCGGTGTCGATCGCCCTCCGCCGTTCGCCGCAGCCGCCTGCTGCGCCTATCCGGTCGGTGCCGCGCTTACGGGGTGCGGGATCAAACTCGGCGCCGTCGTGTTGGCAATAGCGGCGAACACCGCCTCGTACAT
>JAYSVE010000685.1:0-8076 GCA_043718725.1 Methylibium sp. | reverse complement strand
GGCAAGTCCACCGCCGAAGCCGAGGAGGCGCACCACCTGATGTCGGCGTTGAACTTCGGCGACGCGGCCGCCATGGACGTGCGCGGCGCGGTGCAGTTCCTGAAGGCCCGCTCGGCCAAGGTCGGCGTCACCGGCTTTTGCATGGGCGGGGCGCTGACCGTGCTGTCGATGGTGTTGGTGCCCGAGGCCGACGCGGGTGTCGTCTGGTACGGCTGCCCGCCGCTTGAATTTGTCGACGCCTCGAAGATCAAGGCGCCGCTGCTGGCGCACTGGGCCACCCAGGACCACCCGTTCCCGATCGCCAGCGTCGAGGCGCTCGAAGAAAAGCTGCGTGCCGGCGGCGTGGCCTACCAGGG
This sequence comes from Methylibium sp., assembly GCA_043718725.1. Lineage (GTDB taxonomy): Bacteria > Pseudomonadota > Gammaproteobacteria > Burkholderiales > Burkholderiaceae_C > LGRD01. The sequence continues at coordinate 7,720 of JAYSVE010000685.1, read as the reverse complement.
CCACCGCTACCTGGCCCAGCATGGCTTCGCCAACGAAACCGCGGTCGGGCCACGGCGCCTGCCGATCACCCAGTACGACCCGGCCTGGGCCCAAATCGCCTTCGACCGGACCTTCAGCTTCTTCGGCAAGCACCTGGGCTGAAGCTGAGCGGCAAGCGCCGTCGCCATCGGGCGGCGAAGGCGGCTCGACACCGGCTTTCTGCCCGGTCTGGCCAGGCCCGCCGAGGAATGCCGATCTTGTGCGGCAAGCATCACGCTATGCCCGCACCCTGGACGAACCGGTCAACAACCCGAACCGCGAGAATGAGCGCCGCCGACCGGTCGGTCGGCACCCCGCGCACGCCCACGGCGAGCCCGTTGCACCCCTCGGAAGTACCCACGATGCCGTCGAATGAGGTGAGCCTGCTGCTGGTGGACGACGACCCGTCCGCGATCCAGGTGCTGAGCCGGATGCTTGCCGGCGACCCGAACCAACGTTTTTCGACCAGCGAGCCAGTGCTGGGGAGCTGCTTCACGGTGCTGCCGCCGCGCACGCCCGATGCTGCCGCCCGCCCGGCCGATCGCGCACCCGCCCGGCAGGCTTGATGGACGGACCGGCGCCGACGTCGCGGATGCTGGGCGCGACCATGACGAATGAAATCCTCATCGTCGACGACGATCCCGGCGCGATCCAGTTGATGGGGCGCATCCTCGCCGACCTGGGGAGTTTGCGCTTCGCCACCGGCGGCGAACAGGGCCTGCGCCTGGCCCACGAACGGCTGCCCGACCTGATCCTGCTGGACGCCGAGATGCCCGGCATGAGCGGCTTCCACCTGTGCCAGGCGATCAAGTCCGACCCGGTGCTGGCCGACGTGCCGGTGATCTTCGTCACCAGCCACCGTGAAGCCGCGTTCGAGGTGACCGGCTTCGACCTGGGCGCCGCCGATTTCATCGGCAAACCGATCTGCGCGCCGCTGCTGCTGGCGCGTGTCAAGACCCAGTTGCGCGTCAAGCGCTTGAGCGACGAACTGCGCCGGGTCGCCAGTGTCGATTCGCTCACCGGCGTGGCGAACCGGCGCCGGCTGGACGATTCGCTGCAACGCGAATGGCACCGCGCCCGGCGCAACGCCGAGCCGCTGACGCTGATGTTGATCGACGTGGACCACTTCAAGCTGTTCAACGACCACTACGGCCACCCCGCCGGCGATGTCTGCCTGACCGCGATCGCGCAAGCGCTGGTGGCCTCCTGCCTGCGCCCGGCGGACCTGGTCGCGCGCTACGGCGGCGAGGAGTTCGCGCTGCTGCTGCCGACCACGCCGCGCGACGGCGGCGAGCGCATGGCCCGCCGGATGCTCGCCGCCGTCGATGCGCTGGCCATCCCGCATGAAGCGTCGTTGACGGCGCGTCGGGTCAGCGCGAGCATCGGCGTCGCCTGCTATGACGAGGCGAGTGCGTGCTGGCGGGACGCGCCGGCCCACCTGCGCTTCACAAAGGACAGTCGCAGCGAATGTTCGGTCGAAGACCTGCTGCTGGCCGCCGACCGGGCGCTCTATGCCGCCAAGCTGGGCGGGCGCGCCCAGGCCGCGCTGCTGGACGTGTCCGATGTCCAGCGGCCGCAACGCGCGCGCGCCATCGCGCCGTCCCCGGGCCCAGCGCCCGCGCCGGGCGAGACCGGCCCCCTCCGTTAAGGCCCCGTCATGAGCCGCCGGGCCGTTCCCAAGGCGAATACCGCAGTGCGCAGCACGGAGGTTTCCTGATGAACCCGTCGACTGTCGACGCCGTCGCGGCGGCCCGCGCCCCGGGCGACCCGGCCGGCGCAACCCCGCGCTCGCTCGCGTCGTGGATCGCGCTCACCGCCGCGGCGTACTTCGGCTTCGCGCTGGTGTCGCTGATGCTGTCGGCGCAGCCCGGCAGCGTCGCCACGCTGTGGTATGCCAATGCGGTGGCCGTCTGCATGCTCGTGGCCCGCCGCCAACGCGACTGGCCGGTGCTGCTGCTGACGGTTGCCGCGGCCAACACGGCGGCAAACCTGATGTTCCGGAGTTCGGCGTGGCTGACGCTCGCGTTCATCCCCGGCAACCTCACCGAGATTCTTGTCGGCGCCCACCTGCTGCGGCGCTACTGCGTTCCCGCGGACTGTGTGAGCTCGGTCGGCATGCTGCTCAAGGCCGTGGCGCTGGGGGGCATCGTCCCGGCGCTGGTCGGCGCGCTGCTGGGCGCATCGACGCTCGCGGCGCTGGGACTCGCGCCGTTCGAGAAGGCCTGGTTCCTGTGGTTCGTCGGCAGCGGTATCGGCAGCGTCTCGGTACTGCCGCTGGGCCTGTTCCTGCTGGCGCGCGGCGGGCGCGCACTGGTTGCCGACGTGAGCCGCCCGCACGCGCTCAGCACGGTGCTGGTGGCGCTGACGGTGGCCTGCGCGGTCCCGGCCGCCCTGCCCTTCCCGTACATCTACATCGCCGTCGCGCTGCTGGTCGTGGCCACGGTCGGAAGTTTCGCGGCGGTGGCGGTGGCGGTGCTGCTGTGCTCGATGGCCGTGGGCACGCTCATCGCCGGCGGCGTGTTCCAGGCCCCTGCGGGCGGCGGACACTTCAGCGAGGCGATGTTCTACCTGCCGTTGATGCTGACCTTGCTGCTGCCGATGTTCCTGGCCGCAACCCTGGAGCGGCTCAAGCAAAAGGTCGAGCAGCTTGCCGATCGCGAGGCCCACCTGGAGTCGGCGCGACGCGACCTGAAGAACATCCTCGACGCCGTGCCGTCGCTGATCGGCTACTGGGATGCCTCGATGCGCAACCGCTTTGCCAACCATGCCCACCAGGCGTGGTTCGGCGTCGACCCGGCGCGCATGCCGGGCATGGCGATCGGCGAGCTGATGGGCAGTCGCTTCGAGCTCAACCGCCCGCACATCGAGGCGGCGCTGCGCGGCGAGCCGCAGACCTTCGAACGCTCCATTCCCAGGCCCGACGGCGCCGGCGAGCGCCATGCGCTGTCGCATTTGTTGCCCGACCGGGTCGACGGCCAGGTGCGCGGCTTCTACGCGATCGTGCACGACATCACCCGGCAGACCCGGGACAAGGCCCGGCTCGCCGCGGCGTTGCGCGAGAACGAGGCCCTGTTGGGCACCCTCCATAAGCATTCGATCGTGTCGATCACCGACCGCGCCGGGCGCATCACCGAGGTCAACGACCGCTTCTGCGCCATCTCGGGCTACGGCCGCGACGAACTGCTGGGGCAGAACCACCGCATCATCAACTCGGGGATGCAAAGTGCCGAATTTTGGGTCGACCTGTGGCGCTCCGTCGGCGCCGGCCAAGCTTGGCGCGGCGAGATCTGCAACCGCGCCAAGGACGGCTCGCTGTACTGGGTGGACAGCATGATTGCGCCGTTCATCGGCGACGACGGACGGATCGAGAAATACATCTCCATCCGCAATGACGTGAGTGCCGCCAAGCGCTCCGAGCTGTCGCTCGCGCAAGAGCGCCACCTGATGACGACGCTGCTCGAAACCGTGCCGGACCAGATCTACTTCAAGGACCTCGACAGCCGCTTCCTGCGCATCAACCCGGGCCTGGCGCGCCGCTTCGGGCTGATGGATCCGGCCCAGGCGCGGGGCACCTCGGACGCCGACTACTTCAGCGCCGCGCACGCGCGCCAAACCCAGGCGATCGAGCGCCGGATCGTCGACAGCGGCCAGCCGGTTCTGGACCTGGAAGAGCAGGAGATCTGGCCCGACCGGGCGCCGACCTGGAACCTGACCACCAAGATGCCGCTGCGCGACGCCGAGGGTCGCATCGTCGGCATCTTCGGCATCTCGCGCGACATCACCGCGCGCAAGGAAACCGAGGCCCAACTGGTGCAGACCAACGAGCGCTTCGCGATGGCCGCAGACGCCGCCGGCATCGGCGTCTGGGACTTCGAGGTGCGGACCAAGCGCCTGGTCTGGGACGACTGGATGCATCGCCTGTATGGCGTGCCGCGCGGCGAAGACCCGCCCACACTGTGGGAGCGCGGCGTGCACCCGGACGATCGCGAGCAACGCCAGGCTCAGCTTGACGCCGCGCTGGACGGTGGCAGCGCCGCTTACTCGACCGAGTTTCGCGTCATTCGGCCGGACGGCGAAGTCCGCAACCTGAAGGCCCTCGCCCGGGTGTTGCGCGACGCGAACGGCGCGCCGGTGCGCATGACCGGGGTCAACTTCGACATCACCGAACGCAAGCAGGCCGAGCTGGCGCTGCTGGAAACCTCGACGCTGCTGCACACCGTGCTCGCCTCGTCGTCGGAAGTGGCCGTCATCGCCACCGACCCGGCCCTGCACATCACCGTTTTCAACCACGGCGCCCAGCGCCTGCTGGGCTATGTCGGCGACGAGGTGGTCGGCCAGGCCACGCCGCTGCTCTTCCACGATGCCGATGAACTGCGATCGCGCGGCCGCGAGCTCGGTGCGCAGTTGGGCCGCGCGGTCGAAGGCGTCGCGGTGCTCGTCGAACCGTCGACCTTGCGTCAGCCGCGCGAATGGACCTATGTGCGCAAGGACGGGCGGCGCGTCAGCGTCTCGCTGGTGATGACGGCGATGCAATCCGACGCCGGCGGCCTGTTGGGCTACCTCGGCATCGCCCATGACGTGACGCGCCAGAAGCAGCATGAGGAATCGCTGCGCATCGCGTTGCACGAGGCGCGCGAGGCCAACCAGGCCAAGAGCCGGTTCCTGGCCAACATGAGCCACGAGATTCGCACCCCGATGAACGCCGTGATCGGTCTGTCGTACCTGCTCGGCAAGACGCCGTTGAACCCGCCGCAACTGGACTTCCTGGACAAGATCAAGGTCGCCAGCAAGTCGTTGCTGGCGGTCATCAACGATGTCCTCGACCTGTCCAAGATCGAGGCCGGCGAAATGCTGCTCGAGCGCGCCGCCTTCAGCCTGAGCGGCCTGCTGGCCGAACTGGCCAGCATGCTGTCGGTGCAAGCCGACGCCAAGGGCATCGGCTTCGAGATCGACGTGCCCGACTGGCTGCCCACGGCGCTGAGCGGGGACGCGGCACGCCTGTCGCAGATCCTGACCAACCTGCTTGCCAACGCGATCAAGTTCACCGACCGCGGCGGCGTCAGGCTCAGCATTCGCCAACTCGCCGCCCGTGCCGGTGGCGTGAGCTTGCGTTTCAGCGTGCGCGACAGCGGCATCGGCATCGCGCCCGAACACCAGCCGCGCCTGTTCGCGCCGTTCGTCCAGGCCGATGCGTCGACCACGCGGCGCTTCGGCGGCACCGGGCTCGGGCTGTCGATCGTCAAGCGCCTGGCCGGGTTGATGGGCGGCGACGTCGGCCTCAGCAGCACGCCGGGCGAGGGCAGCGAATTCTGGGTCGTGCTGGACTTCGCGCTGGCCGCAAGCGATGAGCTGCCGGCGCCGCAAACGGTTCCGGCCGAGCTCGGCCGCCAGGGCCTGGCGGGCCTTCGCGTGCTGGTCGTCGACGACAGCGACATCAACCTTGAAGTGGCGCAACGCATGCTCGAATTCGAAGGCGCGCGGGTCACGCTCGCCGACAACGGGCAAAAGGCGTTCGAGCAGCTTCAGGCCCGGCCCAAGGCCTTTGACGTGGTGCTGATGGACGTGCACATGCCGGTGCTCGACGGTCACCAGGCGACCCGGCGGATTCGCATCGAACTCGGCCTGACGGCGTTGCCCATCATCGCGCTGACGGCCGATGTGCTGACCACCGAGCGTCAACTTACCGCCGCCTCGGGCATGGACGACTTCATCAGCAAGCCCTTCGATCCGCAGGCGCTGGTGCGCAGCATTCGGCGCCATGTCAGGGCGGCCGGCGCCGCAGCGGTGCCCCCGGGCCTGCCGGTCCGGCCACCGCGGCCGCCGGTGGCCGCCGTGGCCGCCACGCCGTGGCCGCGGATCGAGGGCATCGACGCCGACGAGGCGCGCAGCCGCCTGTGTGGCGAATGGGGACTGTTCCGCTCCATCCTGAAACGCCTGCTGGACGAATTTTGCGAACTTGACATTCCGTCGCCAGGCGCCGATGCGGGCCGGCTCGCCGCGCATGCCGCAACGATGCACAAGCTGCGCGGCAGCGCCGGCCAGTTGGGGGCCAGGGAGATTTACCAACTGGCGGGCGAAGCCGAAGCCGCCTGCCGCGCCGGCCAGGGCGAACGCGGCGCCGAACTGACGCGCCGGTTGCAGGGCCTGCTGCAAAGAATGCGCCAAAGCGCCATGCCGGTGCTGGCCGCGTCGCAAGCGCTGCCGCAGCCCGTTGCGCCCGGCGCCGCCGACGTGGCGGACCCGCGCGTCGTGGTCGATCTGATCGCGTTGTTGCGCCAACAAAACCTGGCGGCCCTCGACCGTTTCGGCGCCGCGTCGCCGCAGTTGCTGCGCCTGCTCGGCGCTGCCGCGTTCGAGGGGCTGCGCGAGCATGTCGACAACCTGCGCTTTGACGACGCGGCCGCCACGCTGCAGGCGCGCCTGGGGTAGACCGGGCGGCGCGGTGCGAGGTCGGCCCGGCCGGCCTTGGGGCGTTCATGGGGCGCCGACCACCGGCGCCACCGGGCCATCCAACGCTGTCCGCGGCAGGCTCGCGTGGGCCTCGGCCGGCGCGCTGGACGGCGCGGCCGTCTGCGCCGTGTCCAGGTGCGCAATGGCGTTGGCGTAGTAGGCAATGATCTCGGCCGCCTCGGGGGCGGCGCAAAACAGGCCGTCGTCGTCGACGACCATGCGCCGCGACACCAGCATGCGCAACCCCACGCTGAACGCGTAGTCCTGGTCCTGGCGCGGGATGTACTGGTGCGCGCCATGCGCCTGCAGGCGGGCCATGCGCTCGTGCATTGCCGCCTTCAACTCCAGCTCCGACCAGCGGCGCAGCGGCGACCCGGCAAACAGCGAGGCCACCAGCGACACCGGCAGCACCGGAATGACCTGGCCGATGCGCGTCATCAGGTGCTCGGCCACTCGCGTGACCTCGCGCTTGCGCGCCTCGTCGGACAGCTCGGGAAAGCGCACGCCATGCTCGCGGCACCAGGCTCGCATCGACACCGGCGCGCCGAAGTTCACGCAGGCGTAGCCGAAGCGGTGCCAGCGGCCCTGGGCGGCCATCCACGCCTGGCTGCGCCAGAACGACAGCAGCGTGGCCAGGGCCCGCATGCGCCCCGGGCGCGGCGCGTCCGGATGGCGCTTGAGCAACTGCGTGCGGTCTTCGAGGACCCGGTCATAGTTGAGCCCGACCGGCAGGAAGACGATGTCGCGCCGGCCCTCGGCCTCGCGCTCGTCGAAGCCCTTGAGCATGTAGTCGAGCAAACCGAAACGCGGCGCGCGCAGCTTGCCGTCGATGCTCAGGCCGCCCTCGGGGAACACCGCCTGGGTCACGCCGGCCTCGGTCGCCATGTGCACATAGCGCGCCAGCACCACCCGGTACAGCGGGTCGCCGGAATTGCGCCGCACGAAGAACGCGCCCATCGCGCGGATGAGTTGCTGCAAGCCCCAGATGCGCGCCCATTCGCCGACCGCATACGACAAGGTCACCCGCTCGGCCGCCAGGAACGACACCAGGATGTAGTCCATGTTGCTGCGGTGGTTCATCACGAACACCAGGGTCGACTGGGGCGCGATGCCGCGCAGCACCGCGTCGTCGGCATAACCGATGCGCACGCGGTACAGCAGCCTGGCGGTCCAGCGCGCCACCGTGTAGCCGATGCGAAAGTAGATGTAGGCATTGAACGAGGGCACGATCTCGCGCGCGTAGCGGCCCAC
>JAYSVE010000684.1:0-8086 GCA_043718725.1 Methylibium sp. | reverse complement strand
CGCGCGCCGAGCAGGCATTGCAGCGGGTCGGGCTGGCCGACCTGCGCGGCCGGCCGGCGCGGGCCTTGTCGGGCGGGCAGCAGCAGCGCCTGGCACTGGCACGTGCTTGGGCGGTGCGGCCGCAGATTCTGTTTCTGGACGAGCCCACCGCCAGCCTGGACCCTTCGGCCAAGAATGAGGTCGAGGCGGTGCTGGCCAGGTTTGCGGCCGAGGGCATGACGCTGGTGATGAGCACCCACAACCTCGGCCAGGCCAAGCGCCTGGCCACGCGGGTGGTGTTCCTCGACCGCGGCGAAATTGTGCTGGACCAGTCGAGCGCCCGGTTCTTCGGTGAACACGCCGCCGGGCCGGCTGATTTGTTTCTTAAAGGAGAGTTGACATGGTCGGTGACATGACGCGGAACGTCGAAGCGGGTGCGATCGACAAGCGGCGAGTCGGGCGGGCGGTGTGCTCGCTGCTGGGGGCGGGCCTGCTGTTCCTGGCGGGCGCCGCGGCGGCGCAAGACAAGTTCATCGTCATGGCCTCGACCACCAGCACCGAGCAGTCGGGGCTGTTCGCGCACCTGCTGCCGGCGTTCAGACGTGCCAGCGGCATCGACATCCGCGTGGTGGCGCAAGGGACAGGACAGGCGCTAGACATGGGCCGCCGCGGTGACGCCGACGTGCTGTTCGTGCACGACCAGGTGGCCGAGGAAAAATTTGTCGCCGAGGGCTTTGGCCTCAAGCGCCTGCCGGTGATGTACAACGATTTCGTCGTGGTCGGCCCCAAGACCGACCCGGTCGGCGTGAAAGGCAAGGACGTGATCGCCGCGTTGGGCAAGCTCGGTGCGACCAGCGCGCCGTTCATCTCGCGCGGCGACAAGAGCGGCACCCACGCGGCCGAACTGCGCTACTGGAAGGCGGCCGGCCTGGACACGCCGGTGGGCAAGGTGGCGGGCTACAAAGAGTGCGGCTGCGGCATGGGCCCGGCGCTGAACATGGCGTCGGCCACCAACGCCCATGTGCTGGCCGACCGCGGCACCTGGCTCAGCTTCAAGAACCGCGGCGAGCTGGCGGTGCTGGTGGAGGGCGACACCCGGCTCTTCAACCAATACGGCGTGATCGTGGTCAACCCGGCCAAGCACCCGCATGCCAAGACCGCGCTGGCGCAGGTGTTTGCCGACTGGGTGGTGTCGGCCGAGGGGCAGGCGGCGATCGCCGGTTACAAGATCGGCGGTGAGGCCGTGTTCTTTCCGAATGCCAACGCGCAGCCCGCCGGGAATGCGAAACTCTGACCCTCCGTTCCCAATGTTTCAGGAGACACCGGTGAGCATTCCGATTTCTTTGAGTGTCAACGGCCAGCCCGTCCACACCCGCGTCGACCCGCGAACCCTGCTGGTGCAGCTCATCCGCGACGAACTGCGCCTGACCGGCACCCATGTCGGCTGCGACACCGCCCAATGCGGCGCCTGCACCGTGCACCTGAACGGCCGCGCGGTGAAGTCGTGTTCACTGCTCGCCGTGCAGGCCCAGGGCGGCGCGGTCACCACCATCGAGGGCCTGGGCCCCGCCGGCGGCCTGCACCCGATGCAGGAGGCGTTTCGACAATGTCACGGCCTGCAGTGCGGCTTCTGCACCCCCGGCATGGTGATGTGCGCGCTGCAAGTCCTGCAAGACAAGCCGCGGGCCAGCGAGCAGGAAATCCGCGATGGGCTGGAAGGCAACATCTGCCGCTGCACCGGCTACCAGGGCATCGTCAAGGCGGTGCAGTGGTGCCAATCGGGCGCCATCCCGGCCACCGCCTGAAGGAGCCGCACCATGTACACCTTCGACTACCAACGCCCCGCCGACCGGGCCGCCGCCGCGGCGGCCTTCAAGGGCGACGCCCGCTACCTGGCGGGCGGCCAAAGCCTGGTGCAGGCGATGAAACTGCGCCTGTCCAGCAGTGAGCGCCTGGTCGACCTGGGCGGCATTGCCGACCTGCGCGGCATCCGCGTCGATGCCGGCGTGCTGAGCATCGGCGCGATGAGCACGCACGCCAGCGTCGCCAATTCAGCCGACGTGCAACGCGCCATTCCCGCGCTGGCCGAACTCGCCGGCGGCATCGGCGACCCGATGGTGCGCAACCTGGGCACGCTGGGCGGCTCGGTCGCCAACGCCGACCCGGCCGCCTGTTACCCGGCGGCCCTGCTCGCGCTGGGTGCGACGGTCCACACCGACCGGCGCAGCATCGCGGCCGAGGCGTTTTTCACCGGCGTGTTTCAAACCGCGCTGCGTGACGGCGAATTGATCACCGCGGTAAGCTTTCCGCCGCCCAAGCGCGCGGCCTACGTCAAGCACAAGCAGCCGGCCTCGCGCTTTGCGCTGGTGGGGGTGTTCGTCAGCCAGGGCGACGCCGGCGTGCGGGTGGCCGTGACCGGGGCCAAGGCCTTTGTGTTCCGTCACACCGCGATGGAGGCGGCGCTGAACACCCGCTTCACACCCGAGGCCGCGCTGGCGGTGAGCCTGCCGGCCAGCGACGTCAACGCCGACCTGCACGGCTCGGCCGAGTACCGCGCGGCAATGGTCGGCGTGATGGCCGCGCGCGCCGTCGCGGCGGCGCTGGCACGCTGAGCTTGGGCGCCGCAGCCGCTGACGGCGCGCCGATGAGTGCCGTCTTGCCGGTTGACTTGCCCGACAGCGTCGACGCGGTCGTCCGCCTGCTGGCAACCGAGCACTATGTTTGCGACCGCCGCCTGGCCACGGCGTTGTTCCTGAGCCTGAAGCTGCAGCGCCCGCTGTTCGTCGAAGGCGAGCCCGGGGTGGGCAAGACCGAGCTGGCCAAGACGCTGGCGCGGGCCTTGAACACCGCGCTGCTGCGGGTCCAATGCTTCGAGGGGCTGGACATCGCGCAGACCGCCTACGAGTGGAACGTGGCCCGGCAGATGATCGAGATCCGCCTGGCCGAAGCCACCCATGAGCTCGACAAGGAGCGCCTGACCCACAGCCTTTACGCGCGCAACATGCTGATCGAGCGGCCGCTGCTGCAGGCCCTGACGCAAGCCCGCTCGCCGGTGCTGCTGATCGACGAACTCGACCGTGCCGACGAACCCTTCGACGCGTTCCTGCTGGAGGTGCTGGCCGAGAATCAGATCACCATCCCCGAGCTGGGCACGATACGCGCCACGGCGCCGCCGATCACCATCATCACCAGCAACCGCACGCGCGAAATTCATGACGCGCTGAAGCGGCGGTGCCTGTACCACTGGGTGGACTTTCCCAGCGTCGAGCGTGAACTGGAGATCGTGCGCCTGAAGGCACCGGGGGCTTCCGCTCGCCTGTCCCTGCGGGTCGTGGAGTTCGTGCAGCGCATGCGCGCGCTCGACCTGTTCAAGGCGCCCGGCGTGGCCGAAACCATCGACTGGGTCAACGCGCTGGTGGCACTCAATGCCCAGGCGCTGGACCCCGAAACGGTGCAGGACACATTGGGCGTGCTGCTGAAGCACCAGGACGACATCGTCAAGCTGCAAGGCGGCGACATGGCGAAGTTGCTGGACGCGTTGCGGGCAAGTGCGTTGCCGCAATGATCTCGGCCAACATCGTCTACTTCGCCCGCGTGTTGCGCACGGCCGGCCTGCCGATCGAGCCGGACCGCGTGCTGGTGGCGCTGGCCGCGATCGAACGGGTGGGCCTGGAGCGGCGCGACGATGTGCACGCCGCGCTCGGCGCCGCGATGCTGGACCGGCATGAACAGCAGCCGCTGTTCGACGCCGCATTCGACGCGTTCTGGCGCGACCCGAAATGGCTGGAGCAGTGGCTGCAACTGCGCCCGCCCGGGACTGCGGCGCGCGCCGAACAACGCCCTGAGCCGCGCGCCGGCCGGCTGGCCGAGGCGCTCGCCGCGCCAGCCGAGGCCCGGCCGGCCAACCCTGCCGAACCGGCCTCGAAGGAACAGACCCGTTTCCGCTTCTCCGAGCGCGAGCGTTTGCAGCAGGCCGATTTCGAATCCATGACGACGGCCGAGTACGCGCTGGCAAAGACGCTGGCCGAACAGGTGCCGCTGCCGGTGCGGCCCGTGCAGCGGCGCCGCCACGAAGCCGCGGCGCAAGGCAGCCTGGACCTGCGCGGAACCCTGCTGCGCATGGCGCGCCAGCCGCAGACGCTGGACCCCGCCTGGACACGGCGGCGCACCGAGCTGCCGGCGCTGGTCGTGCTGCTCGACATCTCCGGCTCGATGGAGCGCTACGCGCGCCTGTTCCTGCACTACGTTCACGGCCTGACGCGGCGCTACCTCAAGGTGCAGACTTTCACCTTCGGCACGCGCCTGACCCACATCACCCGCAGCCTGAAACACCGCGACCCCGACGTGGCGCTGCGCCTGGCCGACGCCCGGGTGCACGACTGGAAGGGTGGCACCCGCATCGCCGCCTGCCTGGACGAGTTCAACCATCTTTGGGCGCGCCGCGTGCTCGGCGCCAACGCCGCGGTGCTGCTGGTCACCGACGGGCTGGAGCGCGACGACGACGGCCGGCTCGGTGACGTGGCGGCCCGGCTGCACCGCTCGGCCCACGAACTGGTCTGGCTCAACCCGCTGCTGCGCTTTGACGGCTTCGAGCCGCGCGCCGCCGGTGTGCGTTCGCTGCTGCCGCATGTGGACCGCTTTCTGCCGGTGCACAACCTGGCCAGCCTGGCCGACCTCGGGCGGGCCTTGCGCGCACCCGCTGTCAGGCCATCCCGCTTGCTTGAAAATGCGCGTTGATCCGCGCGAATCGCGTTGCCGATTGCGCTCACCCGACAGGAGCCAGGCCCATGGACAGTCTTGATCTTCAGGTGCTCAGCCAGGCGCGCGACTGGCACGCGCAAGGCCACAAGGTGTGGCTGGTCACGGTGATCGAAACCTGGGGCTCGGCGCCGCGCCCGCCCGGCGCGCTGCTGGCGATGCGCGGCGACGCCCTGGTGGTTGGCTCGGTCTCCGGCGGCTGTGTCGAAGACGACCTGATCGACCGCGTGCGCCAGGGTGAACGCGTCGTCAAGCCGTCGCTCATCAACTACGGCGTCAGCAAGGAAGAGGCGGCGCGCTTCGGCCTGCCCTGCGGCGGCAACCTGCGCCTCGTGCAGGAGCCTCTGCACGATGTGGCGTGGATCGACGAGGTGCTGGCGCGCACCACCCGCCACGAACTCGTCGCGCGCCGGCTCGACCTGGCAAGCGGCAATGTGAGCATCGAAGCCGCGTCGCGCGGCGAGGCGTTCGAGTTCGACGGCCGGACCCTGCGCGCGCTGTACGGGCCGCGCTGGCGACTGCTGGTGATCGGTGCCGGGCAGCTCTCGCGCATCGTCGCGCAGATGGCACTGGCGCTGGACTTCGAGGTGATCTGCTGCGACCCGCGCGAGGAATACCACCTCACCTGGGACATCCCCGGCACCAGCTTCAGCAAGGCCATGCCCGACGACCTGGTGCTGGAACTGCAACTCGACCTGCACAGCGCGGTGGTGGCCGTCACGCACGACCCCAAGCTCGACGACATGGTGCTGCTCGAAGCGCTCAAGTCGCCCGCGTTCTACGTCGGTGCTTTGGGCTCGCGCAGCAACACCGCGGCGCGCAAGGAACGGCTGAAGCTGTTCGATCTGTCAGAGGCCGAGATCGCCCGCCTGCATGGCCCGATCGGGCTCGACCTGGGCGGCAAGACCCCGGCCGAGATTGCCGTGGCCATCCTGGCCGAAATCGTCGCGGTGAAGAACGGCGTGGCGCTGGTGCAAAAGAAGGAAGGCTCGGCCATGCCGGCGCCGGCCGGCGTTTGCGCCAGCGGTGGCTGATTCGCGGCGTCAGCGGCCCGCTTTCCAGTAGAGCTTGCGGTAGATCGTGTTGCGGCAAATGCCCAGTCGCTTGGAGGCCTCGGAGATGTTGCCCCCGGCGGCGGCCAGCGCGGCACGAATGGTCTCGAGTTCGGCGTCTTTCAGCGTCAGCAAGGCGTTGCCTGCCGGCAGCGGCGCGGCGACGCCGTCGGCCTCGGCCGCCCGCGCGGCGCCGGGTGAAACGACGCGAGCCGGGTCGACGCGGGCCGGGTCGACGGGAGGCGCATCGACCGTGACGGCTGGCGCCGCCGAGGCCGCGTCCAACGCGGCGGCTTCGCGCATTTCTTCGAGCAGGTCGTCGGACAGGTGGGCCGGGGTGATCTGCCCCTCGCCGGCCGCCATCACCGCGGCGATGCGCAGCACGTTGGCGAGCTGGCGCAGGTTGCCGGGCCAGCGGTAGCGCCGAAACAAGGCCATCACCGTGGGGCTGATGGCCGGCGCGCCCTGCGGGCATTCGGCGCGCAGGATGCGCTGCGCCAGCATGTCCAGGTCGCTGCGTTCGCGCAACGCCGGCAGGCGCACGCACAGGCCGTTCAGGCGGTAGTAGAGGTCTTCGCGAAAGCGCTGCTGCACGATCATCTCGCGCAGGTTGCGGTGGGTCGCACCGATGATGGCAACGTCGACCTCGGTGGCGCGCTGGCCACCGGGCGGTCTGAGCTTGCGCTCTTGCAGCACCCGCAGCAGCCGGGCCTGAGCGGCCAGGGGCAGGTCGCCGATTTCGTCGAGGAGCAAGGTGCCACCCTGGGCCTGCGCAATGCAACCGGGCGGGGCCTTGTGGCGTGCGCCGGTGAAGGCGGCGCCTTCTTCATCCCCGAACAGCGCGGCCTCGATCAGCGACTCGGCCATGGCGGCGCAATTCAGCGTGACGAATGGCTTGCCCGCGCGGTTCGAGTCGCGGTGCATGGCGCGCGCCAGCACCTCCTTGCCGCTGCCGGTTTCGCCCAGGATGAGCATGGGGATGTCGCGGTTCAGCACCTTTCGGACCTTGTCGATCACCCCCTCGAGGCGGGCGTCGCCGGTTTGCAGGTCCAGCAGCCCGAGAGCCGCTTGCGCCGGCGCGGCGCTCGGCGGCGCGGCGCTGGCGCCGCCGGCAGCTTGCCGCGCCGGCTCGGCGGCGGGGTTATCGGTGGCGACGGGCTTGCCGAACAGCGGTCGCGGCGCCCAATCGAAACGCGCGGTCACGTACAAGGCCTGGCCGGTGTTGAGGTTCAGGAACATCGGCGCCGGCTGCGGTGCGCGGAAATGGTCCATCACCCTGGCCACGCTGGTGCCGAGCAGCGAGCCCAGCGTGTGCATGCGCAGCGCGGCGGCGCCGAGGGCCAACTGGTCGAGCGCGCTGCGGTTGGAGCCCAGGATCTTGCCTTCGACGCTGATCACGAGGATGCCTTCGAGCAAGGTGCCGAGGAACTCGGCGCGGCTGTGGAAGTGCAGCCGCAGGCGGTGGCTGCAATCGTCCGACAACCAGTGGTTCTCGATCATGCGGGCCGACACCCGCACCAGGCCCATGGTGTGCTGGTGGTAAGAGCGGTGGTCGCCCGACACGTCGAGCACGCCCAGCATGTTGCCGCGCGGGTCGAAGATGGGCGCGGCCGAGCAGGTCAGGAACTCATTGGCGTGCATGAAATGCTGGTTCGCATGCACGAGGGTCGGCGCCTCTTCGAACAGCGCCGTGCCGATGGCGTTGGTGCCCTTGGAATGCTCGGCCCAACTGACCCCCGGCTTCAGGGCCACCTTGTCGGCACGCGCCAGAAAGTCGTCGTCGCCGACCGAATGCAGGATGGTGCCCTGGGCGTCGGTCAGCACGATCATGCTTTCGGTGCCGGCGATCTGTTCGCAAAGCATTTCCATCACCGGCGCGGCATGGGTGAACAGGCGCTGGTTGCGCTCGCGCGCCAGCGTGATGTCGCCGCGCAGCAGCGGCGAGAAGTCCTGCCGCTCGATGCGCGACAGGCCCAGGGCCTCGCAGCGCTGGTGCGAATGTTCGATCAGCTTGAACTGGCCGGACTGGGCGGCGGATTCCTGCGCCGATGAAGACCGCGCCTGCAGCGCCGCGTCACGCTGGCGCAGGCTGCGGGTCCGGGGTTCTCTGTCGCGGGTGATCATGGGGTCGGTCCAGGGGTCTCAGGGGTCATGGTTGGGCATCGACCGCCGATTGTCCATCCACACCAACCCCGCGTTGCGACGCCTCACTCCCACTCGCCGCGCAGGCCCAGCCACAGCCCGCGCGGCGCCCCGAGGCCGCGAAACGATTCGTTCACCGGATTGGCCGGGTCGAA
>JAYSVE010000683.1:0-3419 GCA_043718725.1 Methylibium sp. | reverse complement strand
GGCTGGACAACACCAGCTCCTCGGTCGTCTTGCGCAATGCCTCGAAGGCGTTGTAGGTGACGCTGGTCTCGAGCAGTTCGCCGCCGGCCGCGCCGTCGAAGGGTTTGTCGGGGTGGTCGGCAAAGGTGTAGGCCGGCGCCCACACCAGCCCCAGGCGGCCGCTGTCCAGGTCGTCGGCGATGGGCCCATAGCCCAGGATGTCGTTGCCTGGCAACGGCCCCGGCGCCGGGGTTCGCTCGGGGCCGGTCCACCGCTCGAAACGCTGCCGCAACTCGGCCGCCGATACCGTGGTGCTGGCCATTGACTGGATCGGGTAGACCGCATCGGCATTCCAGTAGCGGTCGAACGAGCCCTGCAATGGCCTGATCAACCAACCCACTACGAAGGCATCGACGTCGATGAAGTTCAGCCCCTGGTCGTTGCGCAGGAAGTACTCGTTGGCCACGTTGCGGCCGCCGACCACCGCCATTGCGCCATCGGCCACGAACAGCTTGTTGTGCATGCGGTGGTTGACCCGGCCCCAGTCGCCGACCGAGAACACGAAGCGGGCGAGCTGGCCGCGCTCGCGCAGGCAGCAAAACGGGTTGAAGATCCGCACCTCGATGTTCTTGTGCGCGGCGAACGCGAGAAACAGCCCATCCTCGCCGGAGGTGTAGAAATCATCGATCAGCAGTCGGACCCGAACGCCGCGCTCGGCGGCGTCACGCAGCGTGCGCAGCAACCAGCGCCCGGTTTCGTCGTTGGCCAGGTGGTAGTACTGCACGTCCAGCGACACCTCGGCCCGGCGCGCCAACTGGACCCGGGTGTCGAGTGAGAACGTGCCCAGCGGCATCAGGCGGAATCCGGAGTGGTCCTCGACCGGCCGGTAGCTGCTGGCGATGCGCCCCAGCGTGGTCTGGGCCGACAGGCCGATCGCCGTGCTGACGATGCGCGCACGGTCAACCGCTGGGAGGCTCGCGCAGCCGGCCAGGGTCAGCGCAGCCAACAATCCGCACAGCAGGCGCCAGGGCTCGATCGGCAACAGCATCATGTTCTTGGCGACTCCATTCCGGCCGGTGGTCCCCAGGGTCGGGATACAGCGCGACTTTACTGCCGGGTTGGCGCGGCGCCATGCCCGATGAAGCGGGGCGGGCCGCATCGCTGCCGGGCCGGCTGGGCGCCGTCAGCGCAGAAACATCCGCCCCGCAGTCCAGCGCCCGGCGCCGAATAGAATAGAAGGTCCTCACAATTGGGGTCCCTCAACTATTGGCGCGAGGAGCGTCCTCACCATGAACAAGCAATTGCTATCGATCGTTGCAATCACACTCGGTTTGTCCATCTTCGGCGCGCAAGCGGCAGAAGGCACCCAGGACAAGGCCGCCGCGGCCCAGGGCACCTCGGCCGAGCGAAAGGCCGAGCGCGCCAAGAAGCGTGCCGAACTGGCCGCGGCCCAAAAGAAGGGCGAAGTGCCCAAGGTGGCCGAAGCCAACCAGGAAAAGCCCGTCATGGCCAAGGGCACCTCGGCCGAGCGAAAGGCCGAGCGCGCCAAATTGCGTGCCGAAACTGCCAAGGCCAACAAGGAAGGCAAGCTGCCGGTCACGACCGAAGCTGGCGTGGAAACCAAGAAGTAAGGCCCGCGCGCCGCAGCCCGCGGCGCGCTTGGCGCCTCAGGCATTCGCTGCCATGGCGCCACGACGATCGAGCCCGCCGGAACCGTACGCGTGTGCCTTGCGGGTGCGCGCGCAATCAGTCACCAAAGACCGGCAGCACGTCGTCCTTGAGCACATGGCGCGCGCGCTCGTAGTCGGGCACCACAGAACGCACCACGTCCCAGAAACGCGGGCTGTGGTTCATCTCGCGCAGGTGCGCCAGTTCGTGCGCGACCACGTAGTCGATGGTGTGCATGGCGAAGTGCACCAGACGCCAGTTGAGGCGTATCGAGCCGTCGGCACTGGCGCTGCCCCAGCGGGTTTGTGCCGACGACAGGGCCAGCCGCGTCACCCGCACGCCCAGGCGTTCGGTGAACAGCCGGCAGCGCTCTTCGAACACGCGCCTGGCCTGACGCTGCAACCAGCTTTGCACGGCGTCGCGCAACTGTTCGGGGCCGGCGGTGTGTGGCAGGCCGACATGCAGCGTGAGCCGCGGCATGCCCGGCAGCGCGGTGGCATCGGTGTTGAGCACCGCGCCGGTGGTGCGCGGGTCCAGCACGATGATCACGGCCTCACCCAGGAACGGGATGCTGGTGCCGTCGCGCCAGTCGACCCGGGCGGCTTGCTGGCGCTGGCCGCGTTCTTGCTGCTCACGCAGTTTCTTGAGGATCCAGCCGGCCTTCTCGAGCAAGGCGGTTTCGATGTCGCCAATGCCCACCCATTTGGGCGCGTTCACGCTCAGGCCTTCGACGCCGACGATGAAACCGATGCTGCGGCGCCGGGCGCGCTTCAGCGCATAGGTCACCAGGTGTTCATGGAGGCGGATCTCGCGGTCGGCCTTCGGATGGCGAAACACGGCCGGCATCAGGCCGCTGGCGGGCGTCAGATTCGGCGGCGCCGCCGCGACCGGGGTCGGGGCCGGGCCGGCGACGCGACCGGGTTTCGACGGCGCCGGCGCCACCGCACCGAGCCCGACCGCCGGCACCACGTCCGGCTCGCCAAACAGCGACAGCTGCCGCGGTGCGGGGAAGGCGGCCGATCGGGTCATGAGGCGCCAGTGTACCCAGCAGGCACGGTCTACAGCGGCGCCGCGACCGGCCCGTCGAACGGCGCATAGGCCTCGGGGTCCAGGCGCCGCATCTCGGCCTCGATCCAGGTCTCGACCTCGCGCATCAACTCATCGGCCTCGCGCCCGGTGGATGCAATCGGGCGCCCGACCGACACGTCGATCACGCCGGGTCGCAGGATGAACGACTTGCGCGGCCAGCAGCGCGCCGAGGTCACGGCGATCGGCACCACCGCCGCCCCGGTGGCCACGGCCAGGCGGGTGCCGCCGATCTTGTAGGCGCCCTTCTGGCCGCGCGGGATGCGCGTGCCTTCGGGGAACATGATCACCCAATGGCCGGTCGCCATGAAGCGTCGCCCCTGTTCGGCGACCCGGTTCCAGGCCTCCGAGCGCTTGCTGCGATCGATGTGGATCATGTCCATGCGGCTCATGGCCCAGCCGAAAAACGGGATGTACAACAGCTCGCGCTTGAAGACATAACAAAGCGGGCGCGGCATCAGGCCGGGGAAGGCGAACGTCTCCCAGGTGGACTGGTGCTTGGGCAGCAGCACCACTGGCCCGTCCGGCAGGTGCTCCATGCCCTGCAGGCGCGCCTGCACGCCGCAAATCACGCGCGCGCCGGCGATGGCCGTGGTCAGCCAGCCGACGCAAAGCCAGTAGACGGTGTTGCCGCTGGTGAACAGCGACACGACCAACACCGCCAGCGCCCAGGGAACCACGGTGAT
>JAYSVE010000682.1:0-3423 GCA_043718725.1 Methylibium sp. | reverse complement strand
GCATCGCCTGCGAAGGCCTGAAGCCGGTGGTGGCGATCTACTCGACCTTCCTGCAGCGCGGCTACGACCAATTGATCCACGATGTGGCGATCCAGAACCTGCCGGTCGTGTTTGCGCTCGACCGGGCCGGCATTGTCGGTGCCGACGGCGCGACGCATGCGGGGGCCTATGACATTGCCTACCTGCGCTGCATTCCGAACATGAGCGTGCTGACCCCGGCCGACGAAAACGAGTGCCGGCAGGCGCTCTACACCGCATTCATGCAACACCATCCGGTGGCCGTGCGCTACCCGCGCGGCAGTGGCGCGGGCGCCTGCATTCAGGCGCAGATGACCGAAATCCCATTCGGCAAGGGTGAGGTTCGCCGGCAGGGCCAGCGAATCGCGATCCTGGCGTTCGGGACGCTGCTCTACCCGGCGCTGGCAGCGGCCGAAAGGCTCGATGCCACGGTCGCCAACATGCGCTTTGCCAAGCCGCTGGATGTCGCCCTGGTGCACCAGCTGGCACGCACCCACGACGCCATCGTGACGGTCGAAGAAGGCTGCACGATGGGCGGTGCGGGCAGCGCCGTGCTGGAGGCACTTGCCGCGGCCGGCCTTTTGGTTCCGGTGTTGAACCTGGGGCTGCCCGACACGTATGTCGAACATGGCGACCCGGCCAAGCTGTTGGCCTTGTGCGGCCTGGACGCCGCGGGCATCGAGCAGTCGATTCTCAAGCGCTTTGGCGCCAAGCCGTCCCTGGTGCGCACGGCGGCGCGTTCTTGAAGGCGCAAGCCGCCAAGACCCTCTTGCCTTGGGCCGCCCAATTTGCTGTCAAGCTGGACGCTGACGGCCTTTTGGTATCGTCTCGGGCCGCCTGCGGCCGCAGGCCGGCCTGACACTCGCCGAAGAATCCCATGAATCATTTGAAGGACACGCTGCACATTCCGGACACCCAAAGTGCCCGAGACGAGCGCCATCTGGCCATCCAGCGTGTTGGCGTGCGAAGCCTGCGCTATCCGTTGCAACTGCGCATTGGCAAGACCATCGCGCCCACGGTCGCTTCGTGGGAGCTGGACGTGGCCCTGCCGGCGGAGCAAAAGGGCACGCACATGTCGCGCTTCGTCGCCTGGCTCGACGCGCTGGACCAACCGCTGGACGCGGCCGCGCTGCGCGCGGAACTGGCCGCGATGCTCGAACGCCTGCATGCCACCGAGGGTCGCATCGAAGCGCGCTTTCCGTTCTTCCTGCGCAAGCGCGCCCCCGTCTCCGGGCTTGAAAGTCTGCTGGAGTACCAGGGACGCTGGATCGCCGAGGCCCGGGCCGGGGCGAACACCGTCTGGGCCGAAGTGACCGTGCCGGTGAAATCGCTGTGCCCGTGCTCCAAGGAGATTTCCGACTACGGCGCGCACAACCAGCGCTCGCATGTCAGGCTGCGCGTCGAGCTGTTGCAAGACATCGGCTGGCGCGAACTGGTGCGATTCGCCGAGGACAGCGCCTCCAGCGAAATCTGGCCCATGCTCAAGCGCGCTGATGAAAAGTGGGTCACCGAGCGCGCCTACGAAAACCCGAAGTTCGTCGAAGACCTGGTGCGCGATGTGGCCCTGCGCCTGAATGCCGATGCGCGTGTCGGCCGCTACAGCGTCGACATCGAAAACTTCGAGTCGATCCACGCGCACTCGGCGTTTGCGCGCATCGAGCGCGCATAGGCCAGCGGTCGGCGGCGCGTCTGGCGCGCCGACTGGCACTGCTGCGCAGGGCAGTCAACGCGGCGGGCGGGGGACTTATTCCACGCTGATGCCGAGCAGCCCGGCGTCACCGCGACCCTGGCGCACCAGCACGGCCACGGCGCCGCTCAGGTCGACCACGGTGGTGGGTTGGCGCGGGCATGCGCCGGCATCGACCACCGCCTGGATCAACTTCTGGAGCCGGTCACGAATCTCTTCGGGGTCGTTGAGCGGTTCGGTCTCGTTCGGCGCGATCAGGGTGGTGGCCAGCAGCGGCTGGCCGAACGTGGCCAGCAGCTCCTGCGTCACGCGATGGTCCGGCACGCGCAGGCCGATGGTCCGGCGCGACGGGTGCGAGACACGCCGCGGCACCTCTTTGGTGGCCTCCAGGATGAACGTGAACGGCCCCGGCGTGCCCAGCTTCAGCAAGCGGTACTGGCGGTTGTCGACGCGCGCGTAGCTGGCCAGTTCGCTCAGGTCGCGGCACAGCAGCGTGAGGTGGTGCTTGTCGTCCACGCCGCGAATGCGCCGCAGGTTTTCGGCCGCGGCCTTGTCGTCCAGGTGGCACACCAGCGCGTAGCTCGAATCGGTCGGAATCGCGGCGATGCCGCCGCCGTGCAAGATCTGCGCGGCCTGCTTCAACAGCCGCGGCTGCGGGTTGTCGGGGTGGACTTCGAAGTACTGCGACATGCCTGGATTGTCGCGGCCGGCGTCAATCGGCGCTGGCGTCGGCGGTCACGCTTGAATCGGGCCGGCGAGACAACAACACCGGCATGAGGTGGCCAAGAACCTTGACCAATCCGTCGAGCGCGGCGAAACAGGCCGCCATCGCCAGGATCAGCGAGACCCCGAGGCCAGGCCGCGTGCGCGCCACCGGCCCCGAGGGTTCAGGCCGGGCGTTGAATGCGCGCTTCGAGCACGCTCCAGATGGGCGTGAGCCTGGCCGGCAGCTCGGCCAGTTTTCCCAGGTCGGTGTGGCTTTCCTCGGGGCTGTGAAAGTCGCTCCCGCGCGAGGCCAGCAGGCCGAACTCGAGCGCCGTCCTGGCGTACTTGGCGGCGTCGGCGGCGCTGTGGCTGCCGGTCACCACCTCCACGCCGCGGCCGCCGTGAAGCATGAACTCGGTGAACAGCGCGTACTCTTCATTGGCGGTGAACTTGTAGCGCGCCGGGTGGGCGATGACGGCCACGCCGCCGGCCTGGGAGATCCACGTGACCGCATTGCGCAGGCTGGCCCAGCGGTGCGGCACATAGCCGGGCTTTCCTTCGACCAGGTACTTGCGAAAGACCTCGTAGGTGTCGGCGCAGACGCCGGTGGCCACCAGGTGGCGCGCGAAGTGGGTGCGCGACACCAGGTCGGGGTTGCCGACGTAATTGAGTGCCCCTTCATAGGCGTCGGCGATGCCCACCTTGGCCAGGCCCGCGGCCATTTCCATCGCCCGCTGCGAGCGCCCGCCACGGGTGCTGGCCAGCCCGGCCTGCAGCGCCTGGTTGTCGAGGTCGTAGCCGAGCCCGACGATGTGCACGGTGGTGTCGGCAAAGGTCACCGAAATCTCGGTGCCGGTGAGGTAAGGCAGCCCAAGGGCCAGTGCCGCGTCGCGGGCGCGCTGCTGGCCGCCGACTTCATCGTGGTCGGTCAGCGACCAGAGTTGCACGCCGTTGGCCTTGGCCCGCAGCGCCAGCGCTTCGGGTTGCAAGGTGCCGTCGGAGATGACGGAGTG
>JAYSVE010000681.1:0-3425 GCA_043718725.1 Methylibium sp. | reverse complement strand
TCCGCATTGAACTTGTCCGCCGCGCCACGGCGGCGATCGGCCAGCAGGCGGGCTTGGGTGCGCCAGGTGTCGTGCGGCGTGCACGCAAACTTGGCGCCGGCAGCGGCCAGCGCCCACGCCAATTGCTCGGGCGTCGCGTCGGCGATGTCGCGGAACTTCAGAAAGCCCGCGTAGTTGAGGACTTGCTCCATCGAATGATCGATGCCGTCGATCAGTTTCAGGTCGTCCCAAGGGGAGGCGGGGGGCGGGTCGGCAGGATCTTGCTTGTCGACTCGCCTTTCCAGAAAAGGGTGTTTTCGGGCTGCCGCGATGTGGCGGGCGAGTCCGTCAAGGTCGACGGACGACCTTTGGGTCCGGCCCACAACGCCTGACGATCGCGCCGCCATCGCAGCGCCGTCGCTGCCTTGGGTGATCTGGTTCGCGGGTCGAGCGGATTCGTCGCCGGGTGCGGGCAAGGCCCCGTGCTCGCTGTTGGCGGCGTCAAGTGCGGTCCATTCCGCGCTCACTGCACGCCTCTGCGACGCCGGGTCGCGCCGCGCGGCGCAGGCACGATCAGGGTCGCCGTCCGACCCTGACAGTGATCGCTGAAGCTGCAGATCGAGTCCCAGGATGTGGCGCTCGAGGTCTGCGATGTAGGCTTCGTTTTCCGCCGAAGTTCTCTGCCGGCCGAACAACGGACGCTCGACTTCGTAAGAGTTCGCATCGAACGACACCAGCCCGGAGCGCGTCCCGAGGCAATCCCTTTCGCTGGCTTCGAGTTCGCGCTCCAGCGCAAAGCATCGCTGGTGCTGCACTGCCAATTCGGCTTCGAGCGCGCCGATTCGGTGCAGCCGCGCGTCCAGGTCGGCACGCAGGAGGGCCAGTTGTTGAGCGCTTGACGGATGGAGTTGCCCCGTCCGATGGCGGCGCCACAGGACGCCGCAAAGCAGCCCAACGAGCCCTGCGACCGCCGGGGTGACGACACTTGTTGCTTCCATCTTGTCGTTTCCTCGATATTGAATGGGTTGCTGCCGCGCTGGGTCGGCATTTGTATGGCCTGCTCAAGCTGCGAACCTGTTGCCCGGGTGCTTGCAAGGCGACTGTTGCTGGATCTGCAGAATCGTTGTCAATGTGTTGAGGGCGGACCCGAAGACCCGCGGCGGCCGTGTCCCTTTCGAGTCAACTGCTTGAACGGGCGAGCGCCGACCTGGCCTCAGGCCGCGACGCGGTCAGCCGTTGCGGGCCGGGTCGCTGGATCGGTCGCACGCCCTCATAGGCACGCGCGGCGCGCAGCACCAGCGCCTCGCCGAACATCGGGCCAACAATTTGCAAGCCGATCGGCAAACCGGCGCGGGTCAGGCCGCAGGGAATCGTGCAACAGGGCTGTTGGGTGAGGTTGAACGGATACGTGAACGGTGTCCATCCCAGCATCGATTGCGGGTTCATGGCGCCGTGGCCGGCGGGTCGGGCTTCGAAGGCCGGCACCGCGACGGCGGGGGTGACCAGCAGGTCGAAGCGCTGCATGAACTGGCGCATGTGGGAGCCCAGCGCGCCGCGGCGCGCATGCAGCCCTTGCACCTCCAGCGCGCTCAGTCGCGACCCCAGCATCGCCTGGGCGCGAAAGTCCGGATCGACCGTTTCCTGCTGCGCCGGGGTCAACGTGTTCCAGACCGTCCACGACCCCAGGAACCACAGGCCGGTGGTGATGTCCAGCGGGTCTTCGAACCCGGGATCGACCTGCTCCACATGGGCGCCCAACGCCTGCAGTTGTTGCAACGCGACCGCGACGGCAGCCGCCACTTCGGCGTCCACGTTCGTGGCGTAACCCAGATTCGGGGAATACGCCACCGTCAGGCCCTGGATGCCGTCGTCCAGGCCGGCCAAGCTGTCGCTGGCGTCCGGGGGCAACGATGAAAAGTCGCGCGCGTCGGGCTTTTTCAGGACATTGAGCATCAAGGCCGCATCAAGCACGCCCATGGTGAGTGGGCCCAGGTGCGCCACCGAACCGAACGGCGACGGCGGGTAGGCCGGCACCCTGCCAAAGCTGGGTTTGAGGCCGAAGGTGCCACAAAACGCCGCCGGGATGCGGACCGAGCCGGCCCCGTCCGTGCCCACCGACAACGGGCCGAGACCGGCCGCGACCGCCGCCGCCGTGCCGCCCGATGAGCCGCCCGAGGTCTTGCTCAAGTCCCACGGGTTGCGCGTGATGCCGGTGCGTGGCGAATTGGTTTCGCCCTTGCAGCCGAACTCGGGCGTCGTCGTCTTGCCGAGCAGCACCGCCCCGGCCTCGCGCAGGCGCGCCGTGGCGGGGGCATCGGTGTCCCAGACCTGTTGCGCGTCCACCGTGTGGCTGCCGCGCAAGGTCGGCCAGCCGCGGGTGAGGATCAGGTCCTTGATCGACACCGGCACGCCGTCAAGCTCACCCACGGGCGCGCCGCGGCTCCAGCGCGCCTCGCTTTCGGTCGCGCACCGCAGCGCCGACTCGTGCGCAACCAGGCAGTACGCGTTGATCTTTGGATTGACGGCGTCAATGCGATCCAGCACCGCTCGCGTGGCTTCGAGCGGCGAGGCATCGCGGCGCCTGTACATGTCCAGCAATTCGCTGGCCGTGCAGTCGGCCAAGCAAGTTGCCGCAGTCTGCGAAGACGGCATCGTCGCTCCTTCTTTTTTTTCTTGCGGCGGACAAACCGCCTGGCTCGGAGCCAATATCGTAACCTGATGCAATAGAAAAACGCTACTAGTTCACGAACAGTCGGCATTTGTGCCGGCTCTCGGCGGCAATGTGCGGCGTTTTTGTACTAGGAATGCCAACAAAGTCTCGACTGGGGTCATGGTTTTGCACCTGGGCAGGCAACCGCGCCGCGAGCTTGATTTGCATCGCCTCAGGCCGACACCGCGGGGCACGCGAACGCCGCACGGCGCGGCTGCGCCATTGCACACTCGCGCACGCGGCCGGGGACACCTTGGATAATTCAGGCGCCCCTCGCTTGCGACATCGCGTCCGGCAAATCCCACCCCCCCTGCCCAAGAACTGGAGAGCGCGTGCTCAGTGACATTGAGATTGCCCAAGCCTGCAAGATGGAACGGATCATCGGACTCGCCAAGGACCGTCTGGGCATCGCCGACGAGCATCTGTCGCCGTACGGGCATTACAAGGCCAAGCTTTCGCTGGACCACATCGAATCGCTGCACCCTCGGCAGGATGGCAAGCTGATCCTGGTGACGGCGATCTCGCCGACGCCGGCGGGCGAGGGCAAGACCACGACCACGGTCGGCCTGGGCGACGCGCTCAACCTCATCGGCCACAAGGCGGACATCTGTCTGCGCGAGCCGTCGCTCGGGCCGGTGTTCGGCATGAAGGGCGGCGCGGCCGGCGGCGGCCATGCGCAGGTCGTCCCGATGGAGGACATCAACCTGCATTTCACCGGCGACTTTTCGGCCATCGC
>JAYSVE010000069.1:0-2364 GCA_043718725.1 Methylibium sp. | reverse complement strand
GACGCCGCCAGCAAAATCGCCACAAAACACAACACCATGTCGGCCAGCATCGCCGTAAAGGCCGCAACCGACACGTGGTGACGAAATACCATGAACATGTTCTCTCCCAGTCACTTCAAGGCACGAATCTGATTTTTTTGGCCGATGGCTCCAAGCGCTGCGCCACTCAACCCTTTGCCATTCAAGAATTATCAGGATGTAACCACGGAGCGCCATCCCACGGTCGTGGGGGCGGTGCGCAACTTCCGTGGCGCAATTGACGGCCGGCCAACGGTTACCTTTGTCACCGAGCGGCCCACGCGGTCGATTCAGTGCAGGCAATGGCTCTATCGGCACTTCTGTTGCGGGACTTCACCGAAATGCGTCAGGATCTCCGCGCTATTCTCAAGATCCGTTTCTGGAATGGCCCATGACCCTCACTGAACTTCGCTATGTCGTCGCGGTCGCCAGGGAGAAGCACTTCGGGCGCGCGGCCGAGGCCTGCTTTGTGTCCCAACCCACGCTCAGCGTCTCGATCAAGAAACTGGAAGAAGAACTGGACGTCCGAATCTTCGAACGCGGCGCCAGTGAAGTGAGCGTCACGCCGCTGGGCGACGAGATCGTGCGCCAGGCGCAGTCGGTGATCGAGCAGGCCGCCGCCATCAAGGAGATCGCCAAGCGCGGCAAGGACCCGGCGACCGGCCCGCTGCGGCTGGGAGTGATCTACACCATCGGCCCGTATCTGCTGCCCGACCTGGTGAAGCAGGCGATCGACCGGGTGCCGCAAATGCCGCTGATCCTTTTGGAGAACTTCACCGTCAAGCTGCTGGAATTGCTGCGCACCGGCGAGCTCGACTGCGCCATCATGGCCGAGCCTTTTCCCGACACCGGCCTGGCCGCCGCACCGCTCTACGACGAGCCCTTCATGGCCGCGGTTCCGAAGGCGCATGCGCTGGCCCAGCGCAAGATTGTCAGCACCGACGAACTCAAGCGCGAGACGATGCTGATGCTGGGAACCGGCCATTGCTTTCGCGACCACGTGCTCGAGGTCTGCCCGGAGTACGCCCGCTTTTCAAGCGTTGCCGACGGCATTCGCAAGAGCTTTGAGGGCTCGTCGCTCGAAACCATCAAGTACATGGTGGCCTCGGGCATGGGCGTCACGGTCGTGCCGCGGTTGAGCGTGCCCAAGGATGCCCAGCCGCACGTCAAGTACATCCCTTTCAGCGCGCCGGTGCCGACGCGCCGCGTGGTGCTGGTGTGGCGCCGTACGTTCACGCGCTATGAGGCCATCGCCGCGCTGCGCAACGCGATCTACGCCTGTGAGTTGCCCGGGGTGCACCGACTGACACCCTGAACGCGGCCTCGTGACGTTCAAGATGTCTGCCGCCGGTTCGCAGGCCGTACCTTGCAACGGGCCCTCTAGAATCCGCCGAATGCGCATCGCCATCGTCACATTCGACGGTTTCAACGAACTTGATTCGTTCATCCCCTTGAGCCTGTTGAATCGATTGAGCCCACAAGGCTGGAAGGCCGAGATCGCGAGCCCGACGCCCCATGTGACGTCGATGAACGGCGTCACCGTGCAGGCGCAGCAGCCGCTGGAGTTCGCCAATGAGGCCGACGCCGTGATCTTCGGCAGTGGCATCTACACCCGTGCGATCGCCGAAGACCATGGCAGCAAAGGCGCCGGGTTGGATCGGCTGCAACTGGACCCGCTGCGCCAACTCATCGCCGCGCAGTGCTCCGGCACCCTGCTGCTGGCGCGGTTGGGCTTGTTGGCCGACATGCCCGCCTGCACCGACCTGACGAGCAAGCCCTGGGTCGTCGCGGCCGGTGTGCGGGTGCTCGACGAGCCCTTCCACGCGCGCGGGCCGATCGCCACCGCCGGTGGCTGCCTGGCCTCGCAGTACCTCGCGGCATGGCTCATGGCTCGCGGCGCCGGCCTGGCCGCGGCGGCGCAAGCACTGCACTCCGCGGCGCCGGTGGGTGAAAAAGACGCCTACGTCAAACGCCTGCTGGACGTGGTACGCCCATTTGTCGAAACGCCCTGAGCGCCGACCGGTCGGGGGGCCTGGCCCCATCGGAAGTCGACGCACGCCCGCCGCTGTGGTGGCCTGACGACGAAAAATGGCCGGGCGTCGCAATTGGCGCCGATGCCGGCCCGGCGCCCCGAGCGTGACGCCGATACTGCGCCAACTTTGCCCTGAACCGCATGGCGATCTTCACCCGCATCACCCTGGGCCAATGATTGACCCTGCCCTACATCGTCGGCCCTGCGAAATTCATCCAACCGCAGCATGGATGCTCGCCGATAGCGCAGCGCTGCCGAAATAGCGCGTCCTGGCGAGACGGTGTGGGTTTTGGGCCGCCAATGGAGTGCGAAGC
>JAYSVE010000680.1:0-3431 GCA_043718725.1 Methylibium sp. | reverse complement strand
GTGGCTCGTTGTCGGGCGGTGAACAGCAACTGCTGGCGCTGGCGCGCGCATTGGCGGGCCAGCCCACGCTGCTGCTGCTGGACGAGCCGACCGAAGGCATCCAGCCGTCGATCATCGACGAGATCGCCGAGACCCTGGCCACGCTGCGCGACCGCATGCAACTGACCATCGTGCTGGTGGAGCAGAACCTGGAGTTCATCGCCGCGGTGTCGCAGCGCGTGCTGGTCATCAAGCGCGGCCAGATCGGCGCCGAGATCCCGCGCGATCACCTCTGCGACCTGGAGATCATGAGCCAGTACACCGGCGTTCACGCCTGAAGCCGGGCACTGCCGGCCAGCCCGACCTGCGCGGCCTCAAGCCGCGCAGGGCCAGCCTTTCAATGCGGCGCCGAATGACTGATGAAGCTCTCTAGCAGCGCCTTGAGTTGTTTGGTGCGACGCGGGCCGAATGTCTCGGTGACGCTGTCGTGGTGCGCATTCACCTGGCGCTTCAGGCGCGCCACGGTCTTGAGCCCGCGGTTGCTGATGAACACCATGACCTTGCGATTGTCCTTGCCATCGACGGCGCGCTGCACCAGGCCGCGGCTCACGAGCTTGTCCATGTTCTTGGACAGCGCCGAGCCGTTCATCAGCACCTGCTCGGCCAATTCGCCCATCGAGCGCCCCTGCTCGTCGGACAGCACATGAAGGATGCGCCAATGCTCTTCGGTGCAGTCTTCGTTGTCGATCGAGTTCGCGAGCCCGATTCTCATCTGCCGATTGGCCGAGGCGAGCAAAAACGCGAGGTACTCAGACAGATCTTGTTGTGGCATGGATACTGCCCCAGAATGAATCGACAGCCTCCATTGTATTGTCGGTCGCTTTCCGAGGAAAGCTTTTGAAGGCCTGGCACCGGCACTATTCAACGGCTTTTCGGATGACCTGAACACTGGAGGCGGCATGCAGCCTTTGGCAACGATTCCCGCTCACGAGGCCAGCCGTGTCGACCCGACCGGTGTGCGAACGGCGTGCCGGCCGCGGGTGCCGACCATCGCGCCCGACCGGTTCGTGCCACGTATCCGCCCCGGCCCGTCCGTGCGCGTGGCGCTGTGCGTCCCGACCCGCGGCTGCGAAGGCATCTGGGGACCGTCGTGCATCGCCTCGGCCGAGCTGGCGGCGGCCGAATTGAACGCGCAACACGGCATTCTCGGTCGCCCCTGTGAGTTGCTGCTGCTGGATGCGTCGGAAGAGCGCCGCGACATCGGCGAGACTCTGTTCGACCTTGTCGAGGATGGCGCTGTCGATGCCCTGGTGGGCATGCACCTCAACTCGGTGCGGCAGCGCATCACGGCGGCGGTGGGTGGGCGTCTGCTGGCCGGCTCGCTGCCGCCGGCGCAAGGCTGGAGGCCGTGCCGCTCCAGGCCGGCATGGCTGCTGAACCGGCGCCGAACTCGCCCGACGACCCGGCCGCAGAAACAAAGCCTCCTGCGTTCTGACGAAGCCGAGCCCGGCCATGCGATGGCGCATGCAGCCGCCAGCGATGACGATCGCCGCGTTCCACTTCAAGCTGATGCGGCACCGTCATGGGAGACATCACGCTGCTGATTTCACGGGCGCGCCAGGGCGACCCCGGTCAGACTGCCAGCGGACCGCGGCGCCGCTACTTGAAAATCCCCTTCACCCGATCGGTCCACGACATCGCGTTCGGCGAATGCCGGTCGCCCGACTTCTTGAACGACTCGTCCAGCTCCTTCAACAGCTTGCGCTGGTGCTCGGTCAGCTTGATCGGCGTTTCGACGCTGACATGGCAGTACAGGTCGCCGGGGTAGCTGGAGCGCACGCCGCGGATGCCCTTGCCGCGCAGACGGAAGGTCTTGCCGTGCTGGGTGCCTTCGGGCAGCTCGATCTCGGCAGTGCCGCCCAGCGTGGGCACCTCGATGCCGCCGCCCAGAGCGGCCATCGTCAGGCCCACCGGCACGGTGCAATGCAGGTCGTCGCCGTCGCGCTCGAAGACCTCGTGCTGCTTGACGCGGATCTCGATGTACAGGTCGCCGGCCGGGCCGCCGTTGGTGCCAGGCTCGCCGTTGCCGCTGGAGCGGATGCGCATGCCTTCGTTGATGCCGGCCGGGATCTTCACCTCCAGCGTCTTGTTCTTCTTGATCTTGCCCTGGCCGTTGCAGGTGGTGCAGGGCTCGGGAATGATCTTGCCGCTGCCGTGGCAGTTGGGGCAGGCCTGCTGAATGCTGAAGAAGCCCTGGCGCATGTGCACGGTGCCGGCGCCGTTGCAGGTGCCGCAGGTCTTGGCGCTGGTGCCGACCTTGGCGCCGCTGCCCTTGCAGGTCTCGCACGCCTCGTAGGACGGGATGCGGATCTGCGAGTCCTTGCCGCCGGCGGCCTCTTCCAGGGTGATCTCCATGGCGTAGTTGAGGTCCGCGCCGCGGAAAACCTGTTGACCACCGGGGCCGCGCCGCTGGCCGCCCTGGCCGCCGAAGATGTCGCCGAAGATGTCGCCAAAGGCCTCGGCAAAACCGCCGAAGCCTTCGGTGCCCGGGCCGCCGCGCGCGCCGCCCATGTTGGGGTCGACGCCGGCATGGCCGAACTGGTCGTAGGCGGCGCGTTTTTGCGCGTCCGACAGCATCTCGTAGGCCTCCTTGGCCTCCTTGAATTTGTCTTCGGACTTCTTGGCGCCGTCACCCTGGTTGCGGTCGGGGTGGTGCTTCATGGCCAGCTTGCGGTAGGCCTTCTTGATGTCGTCCTCGTTCGCGTTCTTCGCGACCCCGAGCACCTCGTAATAATCCCGCTTGGCCATCAGCTCACCTGTTCATCGATTCCTGCAAACGAAGACGCCGCGTCGAGCCGCAGACCGCTGTCTGCGCACTCCAACGCGGCGCGGACCACCGGGCGCCGCCCGGTGTCCTGAAGCTCACTTCTTGTCCTTGACTTCCTTGAACTCCGCGTCGACCACATTGTCGTCGGCCGCCTTGGCCGACGCGCCCTGCGCCGCTTCGGCCTCCGGTGCGGCGCCCGCCGCCGCACCGGCGGCGGCCTGGGCGGCCTGGCTTTCGGCATAGACCTTTTCGCCGAGCTTCTGGCTCGCGGTCATCAGCGCTTCGGTCTTGGCGTCAATGTCGGCCTTGTCCTCGCCCTTGAGCGACTCTTCGGCCTCCTTCAGCGCGGCTTCGATCTTCTCTTTCTCGGGCGCGTCGAGCTTGTCGCCGTGCTCGGCCAGGCTCTTCTTCACGCTGTGGACCATCGCGTCGGCCGAGTTGCGGGCCTGGATCAGCTCGAGCTTCTTCTTGTCCTCGGCGGCGTTGAGTTCGGCGTCTTTGACCATCGCCTGGATCTCGGCTTCGGTCAGGCCCGAATTGGCCTTGATGGTGATCTTGTTTTCCTTGCCGGTGCCCTTGTCCTTGGCGCCGACGTGCAGGATGCCGTTGGCGTCGATGTCGAAGC
>JAYSVE010000679.1:0-8130 GCA_043718725.1 Methylibium sp. | reverse complement strand
TTCTTGCCGCTCGACGTGAAGCGCTGGATCGAGAACGCCGAGACGGCCACCAGCGACAGGATCAGCAGACCGACGGCCAGCAAGCCCTTCCTCGACATCGTGCCTCGCGGTCTCGCAGCGACGTTGGGGATGCCGGGCTCGCCGGGCAGCGGTGAGATCGTGTTGCCGTCTTGGTTGGCGCCGGTGTCGCCTGCATCACCGGCATCGCGAGCGTCGAGGCGGTCATTCATGGCTTTGCTCCCGCGCGGCGCCCGGCCGACGAATCGGATTGACCTCGGCCTTGAAGATGCGCTGCACGCCTGGCACCGTGGTACCGCCACCCGGCGGCACGCCGTCCAGGTCGAACGCCTCGTTCCATACACCCACGACAGCCGAGCCGGCGCGCAGCATCAGCCGGCGACTCACCCGATCGACCACCAGCAGGTCGTCTTCCATGCGGGCGTTGACGAGGGTCTCGCTGCCGTCGCCGAGCACGTGGAACACGGCCGGCACTTGCCCGTTGCCGGGGAAACGGAAATACGTGAAGCGGCCATCGTCGAAGACGAGCGTCGGCACAATGTCTTCGGAGCCGTTGCCTTCGGCGATCGAGTAGTTCGAGTTCAGCACCTGTGCCTTGGCTTGCAGGCGCTCGGCGATCACTTCCTGTGGCGAGGGCGGCGGCGGCACCGTGGGTAGGGCCATGAGTGGCGCCGCGTCGCGCAGGGCGAGCCGTCCCGGCGTGGCCAGCCGCACCACGGGTGCCTTGACGACGAGTCGATACACCGGCGCTTTGGGATCGTTGTCCGCCAGGACCACGAACCGGAACGAGTGCGTACGCCGGTCGGTGACGACGGCCAGGTTGTTCGGTGCACCGGCCGTGCTCTTCGCCTTGACGAAGAGGTTGCGTCCGCCCGGCTGCGCGGCGATGCACCAGGCTGCTTCGGTCTTGGTGCAGTCCCCGCCCAGGCCGGCCGCGACTTCGGTGATGGCTTCATCGGCATCGAGCACGACGAGCGTCACGACGCCGCGCTTGACTGGCACGGTCACGACTGCCTGCGGGTCGTACAGCACCTCGCGCAGGCGAGGGTCGGCAACC
The DNA here is from genome assembly GCA_043718725.1 of Methylibium sp. Taxonomy (GTDB): domain Bacteria; phylum Pseudomonadota; class Gammaproteobacteria; order Burkholderiales; family Burkholderiaceae_C; genus LGRD01. The sequence continues at coordinate 7,055 of JAYSVE010000679.1, read as the reverse complement.
TGGCCATCGGCAGCGTTCGCCGCCGCCGCTGCGGTTGCGCCGAGCAAGAGCATGCCGATCACCGCCTGGCCGTTCATGGCTTGGCTCCCGGGGTCGCAGTATTGATCTCGGGGTCCGACCGATACGCGGTGACCACGAACCCGAACGGGTTCTCCAGCCGGTCACGCTCTTTGGCGAGCACCTTCGGCTGGTATTGAAAGATGACGCTGGCGACGTGCCGCGTAGTCACATCCGGTAGGTTGCGGTCTATGAGCCGCACGACCTTGTCGTAGGTCACCGTCGCCTCGCCGCGGTTGCCGCTGCGCCCGGACGCCGCGAGGCGAACGCCCACGACATTGATGCGCCAGTCTTCGCTGGCGGCCATCTTCTTCTGCAGCGCGCCGTCACCATCGAACAGCCGGTTGTAGTCGGTGAAAACAGCAGGTACCGCCATGCGGGCGACCTGGTCGAAATCCCGCTGCAGGAACATCCAGCTGTAGCCCTCACGCGCCCGCACGAAGGTCGCCAGGTTGTGCTTGTCCAGCGCTTCCATCGGCGGGATGGTCTCGACGCTCAGACGCTGCTGGATCGTTGCTTCGCCTGTGACGCGGTCGACCACGATCGGGATCTCGACCACACGGCGCAGTGGGCCCTGGACGAAGACCGCCGCGATGCCGATCAGGCCCAGCACGAGGCCGGCGATCGCCACCCACCAGGCGCGACGCTCGGAGCGTTCGAGCATCAGCACGCGGTCGACCTCCCAGGCGCTGTTTGACGCAACAGCGGCGTCGAGGGTGTTGGATTCCGCCGTTTCACTCATGTCGCGGTTGCGACCGGGCAATGCAGCGGCTCTGCCTGGCGTCAGGACGGCACTCATGGGGTGGTTCCGGTCAGGGCACGGGGTTATGGCAAGAAATCGGAGACCTTGCCAGTGCGGCCGAGCATCTGGTACTGCCGCTCACGCTCGCGCGAACGCGCGATGCGCTCCTCGCTGTCGGCCATGCCTTGCAGCATTTGCACTTGCGACGCCTCATGGGCGAGCAGCGCGTTCTCGGCGCCGATGCGGGCCTGGATTTCCTGCACCGCTTTCTGGTCGCTGGTCGCGTTGATTTGGTCCATCAACGAGTTGATCTGCGTCAGTCGGCCAGCCGCGGATTTCATCGCGTCCTGTAGCAGGCCTTTCTGCTGATAGGGCTGCGCCAGCGCTGCCTGGCAGCTGGTTCGGGCGGTGCCCGCGAGGTCCATGCAGTTGTAGACCATACCCACATCGCGCAGCGTCTTCGCGGTGGCGTTGAGACCGGAATAGCCCGACGTGTTGACCGCGTTCAGGTAGGTGTAGGCCTCGGCCGGCACGTAGTTGCGCAGCATCGGGTTGTTGAGAATGTTGCCCAGGTTGCGCATGCCGTTGATGCTGTTGAGCTGGTTCTGCAACTGGGTGATCTGCTGCACCTGGTTGCTGATCTCGGTCACGTCGTTCAGGACCTGCAGGATGGTCTGGACGAGGTTGGCGATGTCGATGACGGGGATTCCCTGCGCTCGGGCATTGCCGGCACCGAGGGTGCCGGCAACGATGCATGCGGCGGCAGCGACCTTGAGACGTTTGTTCATTTCGACGCTCCTTTGGCTGGAAGGCTTTGTTGACAAAGACGAACTACGCTCGGCCACGCAGGGCAGCGAGCTTGTAGGCAGCGGCTCGGGCGACCCCGTAGCCTTGACGGACCATGGCGCCGGCGCCGGTGGTCATGGTTCCTGCGAATCGGGTGCCGGCAACCGCCGCCGCACCTGTGGCTCGCCCGGCAGCGTGGGGCAGGCCTGCGCCGGCGCGGATGACACCGCCGGCTGCTGCCGATCCCGCGCCACGGGCTGCAGACGCCGAGCGCAGGCCACCGACCATCATCGCGTTCTGGACCATCTGGATGCCTTGCTGGATGGCGGCACCGCCCGTCAATGCGGAGGCAAGGCTGGGCGCCTGGAAGCAGATGATGGCCATGAGGATCATCAGCACGCAGTAGCGAGTAGCTTCGCCGAGCACGTTGAAGGTGCCGCCGAGGAACCCGCCGCCGCTCTGTATCGCGAGAAACATCTGATTGCCCATGAAGGCACTCAGCCCCAAGGCAAAGAATGCGAACCAGGTCAGAACAACAGCGTTCAAGACCATGGACAACCAGCTATCGAAGAAGCGCGCAGTGGGCCGCCACGCGAGGCACAGGATGAACAGGGGCCCGATGGCAATCACGAACGTCAAGAAGAGCTTGGAGAGCGTCACGACGAACAGGGCGATGCATAAGAAGATCACCGAGCCGATGGAGAAGACGACGGCGGCCAGCACAAGGTCGAGACGGAACATGCTCGCCTCCTTCATGATGTCGGCGACCTGGGCGCTGGCGTCGTCATTGAACTTGTCCAGCAATGCGTATGGTGTCGATACTGTTGCCGGGTCAACGGCGGACGGCAGGAAGGTCGACGCGACGCCCATCGCCAAAGAGTTGGCGGTGTCGGAGACGTTGCTGATGTAGAAACCAGACTGAAGCGCGAATGCCAGAACCAGTCCGATCTTGAAGACCTTCCACATGAAGGTCGGCAGCGTCTCGGAGACTTCGTTCCGCAGCACCGCCCAGCCGTAGAGGGCGACCCAGATAGTCATCGCGCTCAGTGCGATTGGCGTGATCGCAGTCATCAGGGCGGACACAACGCTTAGCACGTAAGTGCTGAGAACTGTGTCGAATTGCAAGCCCACCCAGTTGAACATGCGATCCTCGTTGGGTTACTGGACTGCGGACACTGGAAGATTCGACGGCGGCCGAGCGTTCATGTCAACGCACCTTCCGGCCAGGTCCGGGTACTGACACCACAGCCAGGTCGAGCCCTTCTTCGCGATCCAGAGGCGGGACAGTTTCTGAGCCCCATACGTCGAATTGCGACAGCTTGTTGCCCTTGCGAAGGGCTCCGTGCACTCGCGAAGTCCGCTCGTGGTTTCGACCATGTGCCAAGGGCCGGCATGGCATCCAGCATCTGCCGCACAAGGCTTCGACTTGCTGGCTGGGCCAGTTGATGGCACCGGCGGCGTCTCGACCTTCTTCGAGCCATCGGCCATCACTCTGACAGCCTCGTTACCCTTGACGAACTGCGCAAACGCTGCCGAAGTGCCGACGGCAAGCGATGCCAAAACGACGATGAGTTGAACGACTTTCACGCGACTCTCCTGGAGGTTCTGGACTTGCGATCCTGAACCTCGCGAAGGAGAACGGGAAGCCATTGAAACGGATCGTCACCATGCCGTTCGCGCACGCTGTCGAGCAGCGCGATGTTGTCGGTCGTGGCCGACAGCACCGTCACGAAATCGTCGAGGCCCGCCAGGTCCATTTCGCAGATCGCGCTGGCGTGACCTTGCTTGACCAGGAAGCGCCGGCCGCCTTGAGCACCCAGACTGCGAACGATCTCGAATTCGGCTTCGCTGAGCCCGAAGCCTTCGACGTATTCCTCGCGCACCGCTTCGGGGTTGGCGAGGAAGATCTTCGTCACGCTCTGCTCGATCATCGTCCGCCCGATGGGGTGGCGCAGCACGTCCGACGGGCTCTGTGTGTCGAAGATGCCCAGGCCGTTCTGCTTGCGGATCGTCTTCTGTTTCTGCTTGGCGAAGTCGCTGAAGATTTCGTGGTCCAGCGCCTTCCAGAACTCGGAGATCACGTAGATCAGCCGTTCGCCGTTGACCAGCTCTTCCATGACCTGCAGCAGGTACATCATCACCGGCGTGCGCACCTCGGGCAGATCGAGGAATTCGGTGGTGTCGAAGCCGATCACCGATGCGGCTTGCAAGTCGAGCAGACGGTCGTCAGCCTGATCGAACACCCAGCCGAGCGCGCCACCCTGGCACCAGCGGCCGAGCCGCTCGTACAGGCTGTTCTCGCCCGACTTCGGCAGGTTCTGGCGGACCGTCGAGAAGCGACGCAGGTTCACCGGCATCATTGCCACCGACTTGACGGCGTCGGCGATGGCGCGTTCGTCCGATGGCAAGAGCGGCATGGCCGGCGTGGCGATGCAGGTGCGGATCAACTGCTCCCAGAACTGCACGCGTGCCGGCGTCGGATCGCGCTGCAGCGGGTTGCAGCCAGTCGGCTTGCCCGCTTCAAGCGTGAAGTACCGGCCGCCCAGCGCCCTGATCGCGATCTCGCAACCGCGGTCGAGGTCGAACAACACCAGGCGTGGTGCCGGGTCCCACTTGCGTGTGAGCGTCAGCAGGAACATTTCCAGCGTCGTCTTGCCGACGCCGGTCGAGCCGATGATGAGCGTGTTGCCCGGCAGCTTCTTGTCGCCAGAGTCCTCGCCCTCGGGGCTGCTGTGCAGGTTCAGGTAGAACGGCTGGCCCGACGGTGTGCGCAGCAGCGCCAGTGCCTCACCCCAGGGGTTGCCGTCGCGCTTGCCGCGCGCGAAGTTGTGGCCGCTGGCCAGCGCCGCGAATGCCCGTGACGACAGCTTCGCGTCCCGGGGCCGCCATTGCCAGTTGCCGGGCATCTGGGCGAACCAGGCAGCGTCGGCCACCAAATCGACCGGCGACATTTGCAGGCTCGACGCTTCGCCGACAGCGCCGATGGCCTGTGCCGCACGGCGCCCGGCGTCGGCCACGTCGTCACCGAAGACGACCAGGCTGTAGTGGTACTCGCCCATGCAGAACTGGCCATCGCCGAGTTCGTTGAGGGCCACGTCCATCTCTGCGATCTGAGTTGCAACCACGTCATCGCTGGCGATGAGTTGGTCGCGCTGAAGTTCGAGCGCGCGCATGGCCTCACGCCGAGGCAGGATCGAGAAGCTCTGCGTCTCGATGAACTCGCTGGCTTCGTAGAGCAGGGCGTTCAGGATGCCGGGCTCGACGGCGTCGGCGTATTCCTTGATGTCGACCAGCGCGGCGTAGCGCCGGCGATCACCCTGGCGCAGTTCGAGCTTGTCGCCGCCGAAGGACAGGCGAGTAGTCGGCAGCGTCCGATGGAGGGGGCCCGCGGCCATCGGAGTGGCGCGCCAGCAGCCATTGACCAGGTAGCCGAGGAACTCAGCCACCTCCGAGTAGCTGCGGCCGCGCTCATGGCGCGTGCCGAGTAATTGAGGCCCGAACCCGCGCAGCACCCGACCGACCAGCGCCGAGCGTTCTTCCATCACCCGCAAGGCGTCAGCCTGGGCTTCGGCGATAGTGGCGCGGGAACGCTGCGTCGATTGCAGCGCGCGGCTCATGCGCGAGACGTTCGGCCGGTAGACGAGGGTCAGGTAGAGCTCGTTGCTCATCATCCGTCGCTCGCCCAGCTTCGCTTGGTACGCGATGGAGAGGTCGCGCGCGAACCCTGGCGCACCCGGGTCCTGTAGGGCGTCGCCGACGACGCGATGCAACCGGTGTGTCCACACCGCCCACTGTCCGCCCGCCAGGTTGCGCAGCAGGCTACACAGGGCTTCATGCCGCTCGGCGATCAGGTGCTCATCGGCGCATTCGAAGGCCACGCCGTCGAGCCGCCAAACCCGAAGGTAGTCGCCGCCGCGCGTGATCACGTCATTGGGAGTGACGAGCGACGAGAACGGCACGAAGCGCGCGAGCGGGTTCTCGGCCCTGGCTTGCTCCCAATGCCGCGGCCTGTGCGCAACCCCGCCCATTCGGCCTGGCCGCTCAGCCGCGCCGTGCTCCTTAGACATGCCAAGCATCGCGGGCTCCCCGGTAGAGGGTGGGCGCATAGCTGCGCGCATGCCAGAAGCGTTGGTTGCGGTCATGCATCCGCAGCTTCATGGCGACGAACATCTGCCGGAACCGCTGGTCGTCCTTGGACGTCACAAAGCGCATCCACCCCAGGGCCGGGAGAAACGCCACGACCACGGCCAGGGCGACCCACCAGCTCACCAGCGTGCCGCCCCACATGATCAGGAGCATTCCGGTGCCGAACAGCACGACCAGCGGCACAAGCGGGATGCCCAGCTTCATCGCGGGCCGGGTGGCGCCCTTGTAGATGGCTTCGGCTTGCATGGCCTGCTCCCCGGTGGCGCGTCAGGCGACGATGTAGCTGGCGAACGCAGCGGCGCCGCCGACCAGGGTGCCGCCGATCAGCACGTTGGCGACATCGGCCAGCCGGGCGCCCTGGAAGATCATCTTGAAGCCAGCCCAGATGATCGCGATCGTGACCACGGCGATCGAGATGGTCACCAGGATGGTGTTGATGTTGGTGACCGTGGTGTTGATCTTGTCGAAGCCCTGGGCGATGGCGAACTGGGGGATCATCATCGCCAGGGTGATCGCCAGCCAAGTGAGCGCGGCGCCGAGGTGCGTCGGGATCGAAAGTCGAGCAGTGGGGTGCATGGTCGGTACCTCGATGGAACATTGCGGGGTGGGTGTCGGCACTGGGTCCGGCTTAACGCGGTACGCCGCTGGCGCCGCGGCCGGGACGCACAGCGCTGGTGACCCGCCGCACGTAGCCGTGACGGAAGCCGGTGATGAAGTTGCCGCTGTAGTAGCAGGACAAGGCCTGCCGGAGGGCGGCCTGCGGAGGCGCACGCGACAAGGACCGCTCGAAGCACTCGCCCAGCACCGCCTGCATCGCCCGAAGGTTTTGGCAGGGGTCGAAGGCCGTGGCTGCTGTCAGCCCGAGCCGCTCGAAGTTGCGGACATTGATCTGCGCAAGGCCCACGCTGAAGTTCCAGCCAGTGGTCTGCAGATGGTTTGCCGTCGCCAGCGCCTCGGCGCTGTTGCGCGGCTGCCGCTCCAGGACACCGCCGACGACGCCGATCGCGTGCGGGTTGAAGCCGCTCTCGACCGTGACGAGGGCCTGGGCGGTGCTCGCATGCACAGCCGGTGCGCAGGCCATGGCCAGGGCGGAGAAGGTGGTCGCGTCCACGCTGGCCTCAGCAAGTCTGGCACGTAGGTGCCGGCGGCGGCAGCGACGCGAGCCAGGCCGCGTAGTCGGCGTCGAACTTGCTGTCCCAGGTGCCGAGCTGGGCCTTTGCCGCCGGAGTGAACTCGGTGACGCTGTCGCCCGCAAAGCTCCACCAGGTGCGAGCCCAAAGGACGCCGTCGATGTTGACCGCGACGGCGCCGGTGTAGTCGCAGC
>JAYSVE010000678.1:0-8141 GCA_043718725.1 Methylibium sp. | reverse complement strand
GCGCCACCCTGTTCGGCGTTCGGGTTGTGGGGTCGGGCGCGATTCCACTCACGGCTTGCGGCGCGCGTGAAGCGCCCAGAGGCGGGCCAGGTCGGCCGTGCCGTCTGCCCCGCCAACCGCCTTGAGCGACGCCTGGGCCTTGGCGCCATCACCCGCAACAATCTGGGCGATGGCGAGGTGCAGCTTCGCATCCTCGGGCCGCTTCAAGCCGCCTTTGCCCAGGCCCTGTTGCATCAACGCCAGGCCTTTGACCGCCTGGCCCGCGAACACCTGGTTGAACCCGGTGTTCAGCAGCGCCGCCCCGTCCTTGGCGGCCAGGGCTTGCTTTTCGGTTTCGGGCTGTGATTTCTTGTCTTCATCGAGCTTCTTCGTCACCAGGTCGCGCAGGCGCTTGTGACGCTCGGCCTCCGCGCCCGCACCCAACACGCCGGCCGCGAAGCCTTTGTCGACGACCTGCTTCGCCTCGGCAGGCAACTCGGCCTGCAATGCCAACTGGGTCATCTCCATGTAGTCGACCGCGGTCGTCATGCTGCCGGTGGCCAGGCTCAGCCGGTAGGCGTCCAGGGCCAGGCGGTCGCTGAAGTTCGGCTTGCGCTGAATTCGGCTCAACAGATCGACCCAGTATTCCTTCTTCGGGTAATAGGTCACCAGCTTCTCGACCGCATAGACGTAGGTGTTGTTGTCCTTCTGCTGCAGGGCGGCATTGAGCAGCAGCTTCAGGCGGTCTTCTCCGGGCGGGGTGCCGGACTTCTCGGCAGCCTGGACCTCGGCCGTCAGTTCCTTCGCCGCGCCGGCAAAGTCGCCGCTGAGGTATTGGCTCTGGATCAGCAAGGTCCGAATCGAACCGCTGGTGCCCCCTTCCTTGAAGTAGCGCTGACTCCACTGCATGGCCTTGCCGTACTCCTTGGCACGGTAGTAGCCGCCGGCAATCGATTCCGCCATGCGCGCTTTCTCAGTCGCACTGACCTTGCTGGAGCCACTCAACGCTTCAAAGGCTTTCGCAGCGGTGTCCACCTCGCCGGCGCCAGACGCCGCGGCGATGCGCATGCGCTCGACCATGTAGCTCTCGTTGGCGGTCTTGCCAGCCACCGCATCAGCGTCGCGCACCTTGCCCAGCGCTTCCTTGTACTTGCCCGCCTTGATCAACTCGTTGGCGGACTGCAGCGATTTGCCGATCTCCGGGCGAACGCTGTCTTGTGCGCCGGCGTTGAATGCGGCGGCCGCAGCGGCGCAAGCCAAGATCAAGGTCAGGAAAGTTCGTTTCATGCTGGAACCCCACAGGTCGGCGCCCCTAAGGGCAGCGAAGCGAACCCCATCAAGCCACGACCCACGCACGGGTTTCCCGGGCGTCGGGTTGGCGCCCCTCGGGGGCAGGAGCGACAGCGACTGGGGGGCCGTCATTTGACGAACTGCTCATTGCCCACCATCCCCAGCTTGGTGACGCCCAGGCGTTGGGCCGAGGCCAGCACCATGGCCACGGCCTTGTATTCGACCAGCTTGTTCGGCCGGATGTGCACCTCCGGCTGGTCCGGCAGCGCCGCCGCCGTGCTCAGACGCGACTCCAGCGTCGCCCGGTCGGTAAGCGCCTCGCCGTTCCAGAGGATGGTGCCGTCGAAGTCGATGTCAATCGTCACCACCACCGGCTCCTTGGTGGGCGGCGGCGGCGTGCCGGCCGGCATGTTCAGGTTGACGCTGTGCAACTGGATCGGGATGGTGATGATCAGCATGATGATCAGCACCAGCATCACGTCGATCAGCGGCGTGGTGTTGATCTCCATCATCACTTCGGGTTCGCCCGAGCCGGAGCCCGAGCCGATGTTCATGGCCATTTGAATCTCCTGGTGACTCGGTCGCGGGCAAAGCGCCCACTCCCTCGGCTATCGTTACGCTCGTCGATCCCCCTGCGGCAGCCCCTCGCCCTTCGCGTCACGCTCTAGCCCTTGGGCGGCGGTTCGGTCACGAAACTGATCTTGGCGATCGCCGCGCGCTGGCAGGCAAACACGACGCGGCCAATCGATTCGTAGCGGCTCTTCTCGTCGCCGCGGATGTGAATCTCGGGCTGTGGGTTCAGCACGGCGATTTTCTTCAAGCGCTGGAACAGGGCTTCGTTGTCGGCCACGGCCTGGCCGTTCCAGAACACATCGCCATCCTTGTTGACCGAGACCTCGATGTTTTCGGGCCGCGTCTGGCGCGCGATGTTGGTCTCTTTGGGCAGGTTCATCGCAATCGACTGCGTGACCACCGGAATGGTGATCAGGAAGATGATCAGCAGCACCAGCATCACGTCCACCAGCGGGGTGGTGTTGATGGTGGAGACGACTTCGTCTTCGTCGCTGGCTGAGCCGAGGTTCATCGCCATGAGGGTTGCTCCCGAAAAGCCTGGTTCAACGGCCGAGCTTCGCGCCCATCAGCACGCCATGCAACTCGGCGCCGAAACCGCGCACGGTGTCCATGGTGACCTTGTTGCGCCGCACCAGCCAGTTGTAGCCGAGCACGGCGGGCACGGCCACGGCCAGACCGATGGCCGTCATGATGAGCGCCTCTCCCACCGGGCCGGCGACCTTGTCGATGCTGGCCTGGCCGGCGATGCCGATGGCGGTGAGCGCGTGGTAGATGCCCCAGACTGTGCCGAACAGGCCCACAAAAGGTGCCGTCGATCCGACCGTGGCGAGCACGGCCAGGCCATCCTGCAAACGCGACTGGACCGTGTCGACCGAACGCTGCATGCTCATCGTGACCCAGGTGTTGCGGTCGATGTTCTCGACCAGCGTGCCCTCGTGGTGCTCACCGGCGTTGACACCGGTCTCGGCAATGAAGCGGAAGGCGCCACCGGCCTTCAGTGACTTGAGGCCCTCGGTGACGTTCGCGGATTTAAAGAAGCTCCGCCCCGCGGCCTTGGCTTCGCTGCTGAGCTTGAAGCTTTCGTACAGCTTGGTGATGAGGATGTACCAACTGCCCATGCTCATGATGACCAGAATGATCAGCGTGCCCCTGGAGACAAAGTCGCCCTGCTCCCACAGCGCTTGCAGGCCGTAGGGGTTGTCGACAACTTCCTTGGTGACAACGGCGGCCAGCGGTACGGCGGGTGCGACCACCGCGGTCGGGGCCGCGGGAGCGGGCGCGGGTGTGGCCGCGGGTGTGGCTTCCGCGGCGCTGGCGGGTTTGGCATCCTGGGCGCTGGTCAACAAAGGCGACAGCAGCAAGGTCGCGCCGAGGGTCACGGCGGCGAACAGGGAGCTCAGGCGGTGGGTCATGGGAAGGGTCTCCTGCAAGTTTCAGTATTCAAGAAAAAGGGCTGCGTCGCGCTCCGCATCAAAGGCTGGAGCTTGCCATCGAAGCCGTGTCAGTTGGTGATGTTGAAACCGAACGGCTGATCGGCCGTGAGGTTGTCGCCCGTGCACGTGTAGGACAGCATCGCGGTCGTCACCGCGTTGATAAACGCGCGCTGGATCTTGCGGTCGCTGGTGCCGGTGAACGAGCCCGGAACCATTTCGGCCTTCTCGACCTTGTTGCCCTTGATCGTGATGCGCCCGACCAGCCCGATCTTGCCGACAAAGTCGACCCCCGGCACCTCAGGCAGCGGCATCTTCGAACAGTAAACCGCGATGTTGGTCGGTTTCGGTACCGCAGGTGGCGGTGGCGGCGGCGGCGGTGGTGGCGCCACTTCGGCCACCACCGGAGGCGGCGGTGGCGTCGGCGCAATCACGACCGGCGCCGGCGGTGGCGGCGTGGGCACGGCCGTGATGGTGGGCTGCTGCACCGGCGGCGGAGTCGCAATCTGCACCTCGGGCGGCGGAATGAACGGCGGCGGAGGGGCTTCGAGTCGCGGCGGCGGCGGCACGACGATCTCGGGCGGTGGCGGCGGCTTCTTGATTTCTTCGATGACCTTGGTTTCGATCGGTGCGCGCACCACCTCGACAACTTTCTTGGCCAGCCCGGTCACCAGCGCGTAGACGATGAAGGCATGGAACAGCACGACAAGCGTGATCCCGACGAGGTGTCTCCCCGGTTCAGCATGTCGGTTGGAATAGTCCATTTCCTGGGATCTCCAGTGGGGGCAATGCGGAGGCGCGATGCTAACAGCGGCGGGTGCGCTACCGATCGGCCAACGACCTTCAGAAAAAAGCCCGCCGGCTTGTGGCCAGCGGGCATCTTTGGGCTCAGCACATCATGTCCCGCGAGGGCGGGTAAAGGTGTTCACTTCCCAATGTAAACGTTCCAAGCTCAAAATTTGTAGCCGATGGTGCCGTAGATGAATCGACCGCGGGCGTCGTACTGCGTCACGTCATAGCCAGCCTGGAACTGGTTGCTGACCGGCACAAAAACCTGCGGCTGGGTGTCGAACAGGTTCTTGACACCCACTGCCAGTTTGAGATTTTTCACCCCCGTGAACGCAATTTGGGTGTCGAACAGCGACTCATGGGTCACGAAGTTTCGCTCGCCATCAAGCTGTCGACGGCCAGTTTCGTAGCCTGTGCGGAAATTCTGAGCGAAGGTAAACGCCCATGAGCCCGTACTGAAGGTCGTGCTCAACACATGTTTCCAACGCAACACCACGCCGCCGGTGTCGGCATCAAGCACTGGATCGCCATTTGGATCGACGATCGTGCCTACTTTTTGCGACAGCGTGCCGCCAGGGGTGGTTTGGTCGAATTTGATCATGTAGGTGCCATTCAGGCCCACATCGATCCGACCACCCGCAAATGCTTCCCGGAAGTTCATGTCGACGTCAATACCGGAGAGCTTGGCGCTACCGACGTTGGCGAGAATCGACTTGGTCTGCTCGACTTCTCCGCCAGCCGTGAGCGTGACTAGACCGGAATAAGCTGGATCGCCAGCACGAAATCGGGTCACGATTTCCTGGGTTGACGGCGTGGAAATAATTCCCTTGATCTCGGCGTTCCAGTAGTCAAAGCCCAACGTGAACGAGGGAACCGGCGAGAGCACGATGCCGATGGACCTTTGATTGGAAGTTTCGGGTTTTACATCCGGATTGCCACCGCTCAACTCAGGAACCTGCAAATTCGGCGTGGCAGGAAAAGCTGGGTCGGTGAACTGAGCGGAGGTACCGATGGTCTGAGGTGTCCACAGATCGCTCAAGGTCGGGGCACGGAATCCAGTGCCCAGCGAGCCGCGAATCAGGAACGAATTCACAGGCTGCCAGCGCAGGCTTCCCTTGTAGGTCGTGGAGTCCTTCACGTCGTTGTACTTGTCGTAGCGCACGGCAACGTTTGCCTCGACGCCCTTGACGATGGGCAGATTCAGCTCGCCGAATGCCGAGCCGATTTTGCGGCTCCGATTGACTGGCGGCACGCCGCCACCCAGTCCAGCGATGTCGCCCGATTCAAGCGCCGGGGCCGGATTCGTCAGATACGACTCTTCGCGATACTGGACACCTGTCGCGTACTGACTGGCGCCGCCTGGCAATGCGAACAAGTCGCCAGCAATCTTCGCATCAACGACTTTGCTCGAAGATTTTGCATTCAATGTGGGCCCAATGTACTTGGCCGCAGGCAACTGTGCGTTGAATGCAGCCGTCTGGGTCAACGACCAGGGGTTCCAATCGTTGGAACCCTGCACGATCCTTGCATAAGCAACTTGTGAAAAATAGCCGTCAATCACCGAGCCAGCCAATTTGCTTTCATTCTGGGAATAGGCTGCTTCATAGTCCTGTCCGAACAAGACCCCGCGAACACCCCCAACGAACCGGGTCTGCGTCGACGTGTCTTGCGCCGTGCGGGGCCCAAAGTCCGTGACCCGCGATGTGATCGCAAGTGGCTGACCAACAATTGAACCGAAACCATTGGCGTTCAAATAGTTGGCGGCGATCTGATAGTTCGGATTCGCCGGGAAGATCAGCAGCGCCGGGTCCACGCCTTGTATGGCGAACTGGCTGTCGCCGACCAGGAAGCTGCGACGGACCGGACTCGTCTGGATGCGTTGGGTAACTTTGTTCTTGGAATACAGCGCGTCACCGAACAATTCAACAGCGTCGCTCAATTTGAACGAAAGATTGGCGCTCAAATTGTTCGACTCTCGCTCTGGGATCAAACCATCGACGAACGCCGAGCTGTCATAGGCGCAGAAAGGCACTCCCTTTGAAGTAGGTGCCGGGTTGCGAAACATATTGATCGCTTCGCAGGTGTTCGAAGCCGCGAGCGGATTGCCGTAACCGGTTCCAGGGCTACCTCCGAACCCCGGCTGCCTTGCACCTTCGACCCAGTTTCCGGCGGCCGCGCTTCCAGTGCCCGGCGTGTATGCACCCTCGATGTTGCCTTGCCCGGTGGCACCAGCCACTGTATACGGGAAATTGTTCCCGGTCCTGGAAAAGGGTCGGTCCTTGGCCTTGAGTTGCTTCTCCTTTTCAAGTGAGGCCGCGAGCGTCACATTGAAGCGGTCTTGGCCGATTTTGCCAAAGCCGCCGATGATGCCGATCTTGGTGTTTTGACCCCCGCCGCTGTGCGTTGGGGTCCCGTAAGTTGCCTCCAGGCCGATGCCCTGGTAGTCCTTGGTCAAGATGAAGTTGATCACACCGGCCATGGCGTCCGAACCATAGGTGCTGGACGCCCCATCCTTCAGCACTTCGATACGCTCGATCGCAGCCAACGGAATGGCGCTGACGTTGACCGCTGCACCGCCGCCTCCGGCAAAGGCAGCCAACCGCCGACCATTCACCAGTACCAGTGTGCGTTCGCTGCTAAGACCTCGCAATGAAACCTCTGAGCGGCCGTAAGTGGAGAGTCCCGCCCCTTGGCTGGTAGTCAGGCCGCCGCTCGTCGAAGAAGCAGAAACCGCCTGCAGAAGTTGCTCGACACTGGTCACGCCGCTGCGGGTAATTTCTTCGCGCGATATCACCTGGACTGGAAGAGCGCCTTCAGCATCGACGCGCTTGATGGACGAGCCAGTAATTTCGACACGTTCAAGCTGTTGTTGTGCAAAGGCAGGGGGCAGGCCGAGTGTCAACGTGCCACCAAATGCGAGCATCAGCCCTGTACAAACCTTCGTTTTCTTGAACATGGAATCTCCTGTGATATGCGCCGAATGGATGATTGATGAACCCAGTCTCACAGCAGGCCGCGAGTCAACTCGGTAAGTTGGTCGTGTCCCGCCCGTGTAGACGTGTAAAACAATTGTCACTGACCCGAAATATGGTCCTGTCTAGGGTATTCCTGTAGCCAGGCAAGCGTGCTCGCTGAATTGGGCCGGCTCTGTCGTTTGGCGATCTGGAAAACGCGTTGTTTGATGCGGACTTGCGGGGTGTGCGGCGTGGTGCGAAGCCGCTTGCGTCGACAGACGCTTGTACCCATCGCCACGTTGGTTGCGCAAGTCAGTCGTTGGCAAATGTAGGTTGCCAGCAACAGGGCTTCAAATTGGGCATTGTGTGTTCGCCTTCGCACAGACCGCGCCGACTTCCTTCAGCCCATCAACCGCGTCAGCCCGGACCAGAAAACGCCCGTTCTCTGTTTCAGCAGTGCTGACGACTCATGACTTGGGGTTTGCGGACTGTTAAACGTGCTGAATCTGCGGGGCCACGCCCATCTCGCCGATGCGGCCGTTTTGCATCACCGCAACATCATTCGTCATTAGTCGTCGTGCTCCAACGCGATCGCCCACCAAAGCCGCCGCCAAACAACAGCCGAGGTACGAACGAGTAACACCCAATGCTTGGAGCCTCCACCATGACTGAGAACATCGACAACATCATCATCGAGCACCGGAAGGCCCCGCATCGTACGTGCAGACTTTGCGCGGCGAATTGCGCCTGGAGTTCAAAGATGTGAAGCTGTGGCTCACGAGTGTGGCGACGGACATCGTTTTGATGAAACACGAACCGACGCCGACAGGGGCTTGGGATGCTTTCTATTGACCGATCACGCCGGCCCTGACCGGACGCGCAACCGTAGCGGCGCACGCTGTAGGTAGGGGCGTCCGAGTGACGCGAAGCGCAATGCCCACACGCCTGCCACTTGGCGAACGCCCCTGGAGGGATCGCGCAACTTTCAGACAACGGCCAAGGTCAAGTGTCCGCGCGGCTCGGCTGCGGGTTTCACCTTGATTTCGATGTCGTAGCCGAGGCGGTTCAGGCACTCCATCAGCTTGCGCTCTGACAAGTTTGCGAAGTCGCCGCGCAACAGGCCCGA
>JAYSVE010000677.1:0-3448 GCA_043718725.1 Methylibium sp. | reverse complement strand
CCGTGCCCCACAGAATGCCCAGCGTGCGCTGCTTGGGCGGCAGCTTGCGGCAAGCCAGCGCGATGACGACCGCGTTGTCGCCGCCCAGCAAGATGTCGATCATGATGATCTGACCGACGGCCACCCAGAACTCCGGGCTCGAAAACATCTCCAGCATTTTTCTTGTTCCTCAGCGCCGCGCGGCGCGGGCTACAGCAGTGACTTCAGCAGCCGCCCCATCTCGCTGGGGTTGCGGGTGATCGTGAAGCCGCATTCCTTCATGATGGCGAGCTTGGCTTCGGCCGTGTCGGCGCCGCCCGAGATCAGTGCCCCGGCATGCCCCATGCGCTTGCCCGGGGGCGCGGTGACGCCGGCGATGAAGCCGACGATGGGCTTCTTCATGTTTGCCTTGCACCACACGGCCGCGTCGGCTTCGTCGGGGCCGCCGATTTCGCCGATCATGATCACGGCGTCGGTGTCGGGGTCGTCGTTGAACAAGCGCATCACGTCGACGTGTTTGAGGCCGTTGATCGGGTCGCCGCCGATGCCGACCGCGCTGCTCTGGCCGAGGCCGATTTCGGTCAGTTGCGCGACCGCCTCGTAGGTCAGGGTGCCGGAGCGCGACACCACGCCGATTCGGCCGGCGCGGTGGATGTGTCCGGGCATGATGCCGATCTTGATCTGCTCCGGCGTGATCAAACCGGGGCAGTTCGGGCCCAGCAGCAAGGTCTTCTTGCCGCCCTGGTCCTCCTTGGCTTTCATGCGGTTGCGCACCTCCAGCATGTCCCGAACCGGGATGCCTTCGGTGATGCAGATGACCAGGTCCAACTCGGCCTCGACCGCCTCCCAGATGGCCGCGGCGGCGCCGGCTGGCGGCACATAGATCACGCTCACGCTGGCGCCAGTGCTCTTGGCAGCGTCCCGGACCGTGGCGAAAATCGGTATGCCTTCGAAGTTTTCGCCGGCCTTCTTCGGGTTCACGCCGGCGACGAAGCAGTTCCTGCCGTTGGCGTAGTCGCGGCACATGCGGGTGTGAAACTGCCCCGTCTTGCCGGTGATGCCTTGGGTGATGACCTTGGTGTCTTTGTTGATCAGGATGCTCATGGTCTTTTCTTCGCGCGCCGCACGTTATTTGAGGGCGGCCATCACGGCCTGGGCGGCGTCGGCCATCGAATCGGCGCTGATGATGGGCAGGCCGCTGTCCCGCAGCAGTTGTTTGCCCAACTCCTCGTTCGTCCCCTTCATGCGCACCACCAGTGGCACGTTGAGGTTGACGGCCTTGGACGCGGCGATAACGCCCGCGGCAATCGTGTCGCAGCGCATGATGCCGCCGAAGATGTTCACCAGGATGGCCTTGACCTTGGGGTTGCCGAGCATGATCTTGAAAGCCTCGGTGACCTTCTCGGCGGTGGCGCCGCCGCCGACGTCCAGAAAGTTGGCAGGTTCGCCGCCGAACAGCTTGATGGTGTCCATGGTCGCCATCGCCAGGCCGGCGCCGTTGACCAGGCAGCCGATGTTTCCATCGAGCTGGATGTAGGCCAGGTCGAACTTGCTGGCTTCGATTTCGGCCGGGTCTTCTTCGTCCAGATCGCGCAATGCGACGATCTCGGGATGACGGAACAGCGCGTTGCTGTCGAAATTGAACTTGGCGTCCAGCGCCTTGATGTTGCCCGGCTTGCCGTCCACGGACCCTTCGAGGATCAGCGGGTTGATCTCGGCCAGCGAGCAGTCGGTGTCCATGTAGGTTTTGTACAGTTTCTGGAAGACCGAAACCGCCTGGCCCTGGCTCGCCGCGGGCACGCCGATGCCTTGGGCCAGCTCGGCGCCCTGCGCGGCGGTCAGGCCCACGGCCGGGTCGATGAAGACCTTCAGGATTTTGTCTGGCGTTGCGTGGGCCACCTGCTCGATGTCCATGCCGCCCTCGCTGCTGGCCATCATCGCCACCCGCTGAGTGGCGCGGTCCGTCACGGCCGCGACGTAATACTCTTTCTGGATGTCGGCGCCTTCTTCGATCAGCAGGCGGCGCACCTTCTGGCCGTCGGGGCCAGTCTGGTGCGTCTTGAGCTGCATGCCGAGGATTTCAGCGGCGAGCTTCTTGACCTCGTCGAGCGAGCGCGCCAGCTTGACGCCACCGCCCTTGCCGCGTCCACCCGCGTGGATCTGGGCCTTCACAACCCACACCGGGCCACCGAGTTTCTGGGCTGCTTCGGTCGCCTCCAGAACGCTGAAAGCCGGGTAGCCGCGCGGCACCGGAACACCGAACTGGCGCAGGATGTCCTTGCCCTGGTACTCGTGAATCTTCATCGCGGCATCTCGTTTGCTCAGGTTTCGGAAACGGTGGTCGCGGCGGCGCGATACCAGCGTGGGTAGAAGGTCTGGACGGTCGGGGCGTCGGCGCGCAAGGCGTGACAGCCGTCGATCTGGAATGGCTGACGCGCCGAATGGCCGTCGCCTCGGGTGTCGATGACCTCGCCGGCGAAGGCCTGCACCACGGCGGTCGGCAGGACCTGGCACAACTCGGTCAGGTGGGTGCAGCCGAGCACACCGCCGAGCCGTTGCCGGACGGCAGGCCAGAAGCCCCGGAGCAGGTTCAATCCGACCAGGCGGGCGTAAGCGTCGCCGAGGTCGTCACAGTGGCCCGGATAAGGCATGGCGCGGGTCTGCGAGCCGGATTCGATCACGTTGAAGTGCTCGTCCACGACCAGTCGCAGCAGCATGTCGTGGATCGGCTCCCCGGCCAGGCGCACCCCGCCACCGAGCGGCGCATCGCGCGTTTTGATGTCGAACAGTTCCGCGTCGACTTCCCAGAGCCCGTCGCCGCGTGAATAAATCTTCACGTCAATTTGGCGATGGTGCTTGAGCTGGCGGCTGGTTGCGGCGGTCGGCAGGGCCATCGGTGCGGGTTGCAAGTCGGGGTGAAGAGGAAGCGTTTGTGGCTCACTGACACCATGCAAAGACACTTGCCCTCGCCCGAGCTTCAACGGCGACCGAATGTAGCATGCTGCTCTGCACCAAAAACTGACGGACAACCGACCGCTGAGTGCGCACTGGCGGGCCGTGCGCGCCGCCAGGTCAATCAGTCGTTGCCGGTTTCGACGCTGTCGTCGTCACCACCCGAGCGCGCCAGCTCGCGCAGGACCTGGCGCACCACCTCGCTGGAAAAGCCCCGTCCAGCGAGAAATCGGGCCTGTTTGGCGTGCCCGGCGGTCGTTGTGGGCGGCTCGGAAAACCTGGCGCCCCAGACGGCGCGCGCGCGCGCCAGCTCGCTGTCGTTCAGTGCCGCCTGCGCTTCGCCGGAAAGCGCCACCTGGTGTTGCGCCAGCTCCTGGCGGATGCGCAGGTTGCCGAAACGCGATGCCCTGGCATGCACGCGCGACTCGACGAAGCGCTGGTCACTCAGGTAGTGGTGCGCCTCCAACCAATCGAGCAGGGCGTCGAGGCGGGCCAGGGCGTGGCCGGTGGCGGCGTC
>JAYSVE010000676.1:0-3451 GCA_043718725.1 Methylibium sp. | reverse complement strand
TGGCATCGCCTTGCAAATCCAGCACGAAGTGCACCGTCGAGCCGTCCGAAGTGGCCGCGTCGGCCCGCATGCCGTTGGCCAGCGCCAGGTCGCGCATGCCGCGGTTCTCGCGCAGCACGTCGCCCACCATGCGCCGCGTGCCGTTGGCCTTGAGGTAGCCGATTATTCTGCCCATCAACAACTGGCCCAGGCCCTGGCCCTGCAGGTCGGAGCGCACGACGATGGCGAATTCGGCGTCGACATTGTCCGGGTCGGCGACCGCGCGCACCACGCCCAGCGTGTCGGTCGCTCCGTCGGGGCCGGTCCGCAGCGCGATGAAGGCCATCTCGCGGGCGTAGTCGATCTGCACCAGCCGCGCCAGTTCGCTGCGCGGCAGTTCGCGCCGGCTGTTGAAGAACCGCAGGCGCAGGTCCTCGGCCGTCAAGCGCTCGACGAACGCGCGGTGCAGCGCCTCGTCTTCGGGGCGGATCGGGCGCAGCAACAGGCTGTGGCCCCGCCATGTCACGGTCTCGGCCAGCTCGGCCGGGTAGGGCAGGATCGCAAAGCGCTCGGTGCCGGCCGAGGGGCTGCGGCTCACGCGCAGGCGCGCGTCGAGGGCGATCACGCCAGCGGCGTCGGCCCACAGCGGGTTGATGTCGAGTTCGGCCAGTTGCGGCAGGTCGACGAGCATCTGTGACACCGCGACCAGCACGTCGCAAACGGCGTCGAGATCGGCGGGCGGGTGGTCGCGGTAGCCGGCCAGCAGCCGGGCCACGCGGGTGCGCGACACCTGTTCGCGGGCCAGCGCCCGGTTCAGCGGCGGCAGCGCAATCGCGCGGTCGGCCAGCACCTCGACAGCCGTGCCGCCCTGGCCGAACAGCAGCACCGGGCCGAACACCGGGTCGACGCTGGCGCCGACGATCAACTCCTGCGCCAGCGGCCGCGCCACCATCTGCTGCACCGTGAAGCCGGTGATGCGTGCCTGCGGCTGCGCGCCGCGCACCCGCGCCAGCATCGCCTCGGCCGCGCGGCGCAGCTCGGTCGCGTCCCGCAGATTCAACTGAACCCCGCCGACGTCGGACTTGTGGCTGATGTCGGGCGACAGGATCTTTAGCGCCACCGGGTAGCCGCAGGCCTGCGCGGCGGCCAGCACCGCGTCGGCATCGGTGCCGACGGCCAGCGTGTTCACGACCGGGATGCCGTAGGCCCGCAACACCGCCTTGGCCTCGACCTCGCTGAGCATGTCGCGGCCCTCGGCGAGGGCCTGGGCAATTTGGGCGCGCGCGCCGGCGCTGTCGGGCGGCCCGCATTCGCTGGCGGACGGCGCTTCCAGCAGCAGGGCCTGGTTGGCGCGGTAGGTGCGCAGCATCGCGAAGGCGCGCACCGCTTCTTCGGGCGTGGCGTAGTCGGCGATGCCGGCGTCCTCGAAGATGCGCCGTGCGTCGGCCACCGCGGCGTCGCCCAGCCAGCAGGCCAGCACCCGGCCCGGCGCCTGGCGCGCGATCGGGGCGCAGGCGCGGGCGATGTCGTCGCTGCGCTGGATCGCGGTCGGCGCGTGCATGAACAGCACCGCGCCGCTGTCGCGCTCGGCCAGCAGCGTGCTCAGGGTTTCGGTGTAGCGCCGCACCGGAGCGTCGCCGATGATGTCGACCGGGTTGGCGCGCGACCAGGTCGGCGGCAGCAGCGCGTCGAGCTGGCGCAGCAGCGTGGCGCTCAACGGTTGCAACGCGATCCCGGCCAGCGCCGCCGCATCGGCTGCCATCACGCCGGCGCCGCCGCCATTGGTCATCAACGTCAAGGTCTCCTCGCGGCTGGCGCTGAAGCGGGCCAGGGTCTGGGCGGCCATGAACAGGTCTTGCAAGGTGTCCACGCGCAGCATGCCGGCACGCCGTATTGCCGCGTCGAAGACCACGTCCGAGCCGGCCAGCGCGCCGGTGTGCGAGGCCGCCGCCTGGACGCCGTTGCCGGCGCGGCCGGCCTTCACGACGATGACCGGCTTGTTGCGCGCCGCGGCCCGCGCCGCCGACATGAACTTGCGCGGCGCTTCGATCGATTCGATGTAGAGCAGGATCGAACGCGTGCGGCTGTCGCTGGCCAGGTAGTCGAGCAGGTCGCCGAAGTCGACGTCGGCGCGTTCGCCCAGCGACACCATGTGCGAAAAGCCGATGCGCCGCGTCTTGGCCCAGTCGAGCACCGCGGTGACCAGCGCGCCCGATTGCGAAACAAAGGCCACCCCGCCGGCCAGCGCGTCGGTGTGTGCAAAGCTCGCGTTCAGGCCCAGGTGCGGGCTCAGCAGCCCCAGGCAGTTCGGGCCCAGCACCCGCAACAGCGTGGGGCGCGCGGCGTCCAGCATTGCTTGCCTGTGCGCCGCGCTCAAACCCGCCGTCATCACGATCGCGGCACGGGTGCCGAGCCGGCCCAGCGCGTCGATCAGGCCGGCCACGCTGTCGGGCGGCGTGCACAGCACCGCCAGGTCGGGCGGCCGGGGCAGGTCGGCGATGCGCGCAAACACCGCCTCGCCGTCGAGCGTGGCGTGCTTCGGGTTGATGGCCTGGAGGGTCCCTTTGAAAGCCCCGGCGCGCAGGTTGCGCCAGACGGTGGCGCCGACACTGCCGACCCGGTTCGATGCGCCGACGACGACCACCGATTCCGGCTCCAGCAGGTGGTGCAGGTGGCGGATGCTCATGCTTGCAAGGAAGTTGTCATGGCAAGGCTGCGAAGCGGGTGGCAGCGGATTGTTCAAGCCGCCGCGCAGCCGCGGTTTGATCTAGCGCAAGACCGCCGGGTGCCAACCCCTGCCCATGCCTGCGAACCCCGGCCCCAGGCTTCATAAACTCCAGCGATGTCGCGCCGCCTGATCCTGGCACTTGCCGCCTTCGCCATCCTCGCCATCGGTTCCATCGCCGGGTGGATGGCGCGCGCGCCGGTCGTGCCGGCCGTGGCCATGCAGCTTGCGCCGCTGGTGCGCACGCTGCAGTTCTCGGGCCGCGTGGAGACGGCCTCGCGGGTCGACCTGGGCAGCACGCTCACCGGCCGGGTGCTGATTGTGTCGGTGACCGAAGGGGCGCAGGTCCGCCGCGGCCAGGTGCTGGTGCGGCTGGAAAGCGACGAGTTGCGGGCCGCGCTGGCGCAGGCTCTGGCCGCTGAGCGCCAGGCCGCCGCGCGCCTGGCCGGGCTGCGCAGTTCGGGGCGCCGCGGCGCCCAGGCCACGTTGGCGCAGGCCGACTCGGTGCTGCGCGCCGCCCAGGCCGAATTGCAGCGCACCCAGGACCTGGTGGCCAAGGGCTTTGTCAGCGACGCCCGCCTGGACGAGGCGCGCCGCGCCGCCGACGTGGCCCAGGCCCAGCAAGGCGGCGCGCGCGCCCAGAGCGCGGCCAATGCCGAGCGCGGCACGGAGGTGGCCCAGGCCCAGGCCCAACTGGCCCTGGCCAGCGCGGCCAGCGCGGCGGCGCGCGCGCGGCTGGCCCAGGGC
>JAYSVE010000675.1:0-8180 GCA_043718725.1 Methylibium sp. | reverse complement strand
GCACCGGGAACACCGGCGTGGTTTCGGCACTCGCCGCCGGCAACACCACCTGCGGGCGCAGCTTGCGGTTCTGGATGCAGGCCGAGGCGATCTCGGTGTTTTGCCCCTTGGCGTTGAAGGCGATCGGCCCGCCCAGCATCATGCGTTCGGTGATTCGGGTTTGCCGGATCGCGTCGGCCAGCGCCGCGCCGTCGGCCGAGCCGGCGCGCTTGAACGAATCCGCCGCCACCATCATGGCCTCGACCGTGAAGCCGACGTTGAGCGCGTGGAACATCAGCTTGTCCTGCGGGAAGGCCTTGGTGAAGGCGCGCTCGATCATCGCGGTGAGCTTGGCCTTGGGGTCGTACCAGGGGATGTTGGAGATGCAGTATTCGGAGTACTTGCCCAACGACTTGTAGAACGCTTCTTCGTACATGCCGGGCGAGCCGGGGCTGATGATGCCCATCGGGTTGTAGCGCTGCTTGACCATCTCGCGCACCAGCAAAATGGCGTCGTTCAGGCGGCACACCAGCATCACGATGTCGGCGCCGCTGGCCTTGGCCTTGGCCACCTCGACCGACAGGTCGCGCGCGGCGGGGTCGTACGAGATGGTGTCGACCAACTTGAACGGCAGGTAGCTCAAGGTCGGCAAGATGCGGTCGATGGCGCCCTTGTTGGCCATGCCGAAGGTGTCGTTCACATGCATGAAAACGCAGGTTCGCGGGGCGGTTCGGGTGGCCTGGAACAAGTCGCGGTACAAGGCCAGGCCGTTGCGGATCAGGTCCACCGAAGTGGGGAAGTTGCGGAACGTGTACCTGTAGCCCTGTTCGGTGATCGGCGGCGCGGCGGCGATGTTGATGACGAACGGAACCTTGCGCTGCTCGGCCACTTGCGCAATCGCCGACGACGCGCCTGAGTCGAACGCGCCGACCAGCACTTGCGCGCCGTCGTTAATGAGCTTTTCGGTGCGCGAGCGCGCCTGGTCGACGTTGGACTCGAAGTCGACGTTCATCAATTCGATGTCGACACCATAGAGTTCCTTGACGATGCCCACCGAAATATCGGCGCCGCGCTGGCACGACTGGCCCAACTGCGCCAGCACACCCGACTTGGGCAGCAGCACGCCGACCTTCAGCCGGGCCGGCTGGGCCCGCACCAGCGCGGGAAACCAGGCCGACGCGGCCAGCACGGAGCCACCGGCCACCCATCGGTTGAAGCGGCGGCGGCCTGGGGCCACGGCGGGCAAGGTTGCCGGCACGGCGGCGGTCGGAAGCTTCATGGCTGCGCTCCTGGGCTGGATCGGGTGCAACCACTGTACGGCCGGCACACTGGCTTGACCATCGGGTCGCCCCCGACCATGGTCGCCCCAGCGCCAGTCGCCCGGGCTACCGAACGGCAGCCGCGGCGTTGCGCCGCGCCACCCAGTAGGTCGCCCCTTCGCGGCCATAGCGTTCGGAGTGCAAGACCTGCGCCTCCAGCTCAAAGCCGTCTCCGGCGCGCAGATGGCGCGTGTCAGTTCCCACGGTCAGCCACATCTCGCCCTGGACGACGACCGCCTTGGCCGCAAACGGATGCACGTGGTCCGCCACGACGACGTTGGGCTCCCAGTGGCGCTCCAGCGCCGCGTCAAACCCCTGGGCCAGGGCAATGGACTCGAACTCTTTGAAGTTGGTGGTGTTCATGGGAGCCTCCTGTATGGCGGTGTGGGGGATGAATCGGGGACTTCTCGGCCGCAAACGCTGCGACCCCGGGGTGTTGCGCGGTCAAGCCGATGCGTCGAGCATCTGGCGATAGTCGTCGCGGGTCGCAATTCTAGGGTTGGTCTTGTGGCAATGGTCGGCCATTGCACCGTCGATCACGCGTTCGTAAAGCTCGTGCGTGACCCCCATCGCGGCCAGCCCCGACGGCAGCCCCAGGCGCGCGTTCAGGGCGCGGATCGCCTGGGCGATTTCGCGCCCCGACGCGTCGCCAGGGCCCAGACCCATCGCCTGCGCCATGCGCTGCAGGCGGCGTTCTCGCTGGATCGATTCGGCCGGCGCGTTGAACAGCACCACGGCGGGCAGGAACACCGCGTTCAAGGTGCCGTGGTGCAGGCGCGGGTTCACGCCGCCCAGGCTGTGGCTGAGCGAATGCACGCATCCCAGGCCCTTCTGGAATGCGAGCGCGCCCTGCATGCTGGCGCTCATCATGTGCCAGCGGGCCTCGCGGTCCGCGCCGTCGCGTGTGGCGCGTTCGATGTGGGCCCAGCCGCGCTCCAGGCCATCCAGCGCAATGCCGTCGGCGGGCGGGTTGAGGGCCGGGGCCATGAAGGTTTCCATGCAATGGGCGATCGCGTCCATGCCGGTGGCCGCGGTCAGCATCGGCGGCAGCCCCAAGGTCATCTCGGGGTCGAGCAGCGCCGCCTTGGGCACCAAATGCCAACTGTGAAAGCCGAGCTTGCGGCCGTCGTCGACGATCAGAATCGCGCCGCGTGCCACCTCACTGCCGGTACCGGCGGTGGTGGGCACGGCAATCAGCGGCAACACCTTGTCGCTGATCTTCGGGCTGCCACCTTCGATGGTCGCGTAGCTCTGGAGCGGGCCTTCGTGGGTGGCGGCGATCGCCACGCCCTTGGCCAGGTCGATGCTGGAGCCGCCGCCCACCGCGATCAGGCCGTCGCAACCCTGGGCCTTGCACAACGCCACCGCGGCGCGCACCGCCGCTTCGGTCGGGTTCGACGGTGTCTGGTCGAACACCGCGTGCGGCAGATCGCCCAGCGCGGCGATGGCCTTGTCGACCAGGCCGGCCGCGCGCACGCCGGCGTCGGTCACGAGCAGCGGCCGGCGCATGCCGGTGCGCTCGCATTCCTGGCGCAGCAGCCGCACCGCGCCGAAGTCGATCTGGATCTGGGTGATGTAGTTGATGAAGGCCATGCGACGCTCGTGGAGGGTTTGGGGCAACGGTCGAATTCTGCGCGCAGCCGAGCCCGGATGACGCAGCGCGGATCGGCCGTCAGGCCGCTCGCCCCCCTCGCTTCGGGGGCGCACAGGCAAACCCTAGGTGCCAGGCCCACCCGGTCCGTCACAGAATCGCGGGCGATGCAGGCGTGCAAGGCAACGCCGATGTGCTGCGACAACCCCCACAAGGAGAGGCAAAAATGGATTCCGGCAAGCATTGGAAATCATCCGTTCACCGCGCCCAGACCACGACTCGAAGCGCCGCCACAAGGTCCGCACTGGCGGCGCTGCTGGCGCTGCCCGTCCTCGCGTCGGCGGCGGGCGTCAGCGTCCGGTTCGACTTGTCCAGCCCGAATGGCAGCCCGTTCCCCAGCGATCGCTTCACCCAGGTCGACTGGACCCAGAAGACCTTTCGTCGGGTCAACCTGCCCCTGCCGGACTGCGCCGTGCTGCCCTCCGATTGCGCCGACATCAACGTCATCAACACCCTGGACGGCTTCAACACCCAGCCGCGCATCACGGTGCCCTTCACCGGCCCCATCAACCCGGCCACGGTCAACAGCGACACCGTCTACCTGGTGAACCTGGGAGACACGCTGAGCGGCCTGGGCTATGGCCAGAAGGTCGGCATCAACCAGGTGGTCTGGGACCCTGCGAGCAACACGCTGATCTTCGAGTCGGACGAGTTGCTGGCCGAGCATTCGCGCTATGTGCTGGTCATCACCAAGGGCGTGCTCGACACCGCCGGCGACCCGGTCGGTGCGGGCCGGTTCGGGCGCCTGCACCGCGGTGACAAGGACGGTCACGACGACAAGGACCACAAGGACAGCAAGGACGACGATCATGACGCGCGGGACTACGCCAAGTCCCTGCGCGACGGCATGCACTCGGCCCGCTCACCGCGGCACCGCGTCGCGGCGCTGAGTGTCTTCACCACCCAGAGCGCCACCACCGACCTGCGCAAGATCCATCACCAGATCAAGCATTCGCACCCGGCGCCGGCCAACTTCATGATTGCCAATGGCGGGACCGCACGCGCGGTGTTTCCGCTGGCCGGCGTGGCGGGCATCCAGTTCCATCGGCAAACCGCCACCGTCGCGGCCCCGCCCGCGCCGAACACGGAGTTCACCGACTCCTTCCTGCCTACACCCGCGCTGGACGTCGTCAAGGGCTCGGTGGCCAGCATCGCCTTCGGCAAGTTCACCTCACCCGACTACCAGAATGCCGCCAAGCTCATTCCGGCCACGCCCACCTTGACCGGCCACCCGCACCCGCAGGGCAGCAACGAGCTGGTGTTCGAACTGTTCGTGCCGGCGGGCGACAAGCCCGCCAGCGGCTGGCCGGTGGCGATCTTCGGCCACGGCTTCACCGACAGCATGTATGGCGCACCCTGGACCGTCGCCTCGGTGTTTGCCTCCAGGGGCATCGCCACGTTGGCGATCAACGTCGTCGGCCATGGTGGCGGCGCGAAGGGCACGCTCAACGTCTTCCCGGCGGGGCCCGGCGGGCTGCCGGTGGTGGTGCCGGCCGGCGGTCGCGGCATCGACCAGGACGGCAACACCCTGATCGACTCGACCGAAGGCGTGAACGCCGCGCCGCCGGCGACCATCGTCGGCAGCCGCGACGGCCTGCGTCAGACCGTGGTCGACCTGATGCAACTGGTGCGCCAGGTCGAAGTGGGCATCGACGTGGACGGCGACGGCCTTGCCGACCTGGACAAGCACCGCATCTACTACGCCGGCCAGTCTTTCGGCGGCATCTACGGCACGATCTTCCTGGGCGTCGAAGATGGCATCAAGGCGGGCGTGCCCAATGTGCCAGGCGGCTCGATCACCGAGGTCGCGCGGCTGGGCGTGTTCCGCTTCCTGAGCGCCATCGCGCTGGCCACGCGCCAGCCGCAGTTGCTGAACCTGCCGCCGATACCCGGCGTGCCGCTGCCGTTTAACCTGAACTTCAGCGAGAACATGCCGCTGCGCGACCTGCCGGTCGTCATCAACACCGTGCCGGGTGCCACCGCCATCCAGCAGGTGCTCGAACGCAATGAATGGGTGCAGCAATCGGGCAACCCGGTGTCGTACGCGTCGCTGATCCGCAAGAACCCGCCGCACGGCCATGCGGCCAAACCGGTGATCGTGCAATACGCCAAAGGCGACGTGACGGTGCCCAACCCGACCAGCTCGGCCATCGTTCGGGCCGGCGATCTGGCCGACCGCGCAAGCTACTTCCGCAACGACCTGGCCTACGCGCTGAACCCCCAGAGCAGCGCCAACCCGGCCGGTGTGCCGAAGAACCCGCACACCTTCCTGACCAACATCGGTGCCTCGGGAACCGCCGGTTACGCCGTGATGGCGCAGACCCAGATGGCGATCTTTTTTGCGACCCACGGCGCCGTCGTCGTCGACCCCGACGCCGTCGCACCGTACTTTGAAGTGCCGATCGCCGGCCCGCTGCCGGAGAAGCTGAACTTCATTCCATGAGTCGTCGCCCCTGAAGACCCACGGCGCAAGCAATTGCGCCGTTTTTCATTTCGGCCTGCGGTACGGCAACAAGGCCTCGGGTTCAGGTGCGGCGCTGCGACTCACAGTCCGCACCGCTGGCGGCTTGGGCGAGTGCCTCGGCGTGCACGGCGCGCGCCTCGCGCTCGAAGCGGTTGTGCCAATAAGGGCGGTTTCCGCGCAGCAGTTCGGCGCCACTGGCGCCCAGGTAGAGCAGAACAAACAGCGGGCCCCAGCGTTCGTACTGGCGCACATGGGCATGTTCGTGCGGGCGCAACCGGGCCAGCACGGCGTGGCTTTGGCCCAGCACGACATGGCCCAGCGTGATCGCGACAAACCCGAACGGCGCCGGTGCCGAGCAGACCCATCGGGGCAGCGCGCCGCCAGCGACCTCCAACACGCCGTCCACACCCCGCGCGGTCGCCCCGAAGGCCCAGGCCAATGCGGCAAAGGTCAGTCCGACCGCGGTGGCCGGCGCCGCCCACAGGTAGCGCCACAGCGTCGGCCGCGTCGACTCGGTCTTCGGGCCTCGCATCGCCATCACCAGCGGGGTTGAATCCGAGCCCCTGGCAACAGCGCGTACGGTTCGGCCCAGCCAGCCAGGGAGCGGATGCGCTCCAGCCAACGGGCGATGTTCGGGTGGCGCTCGACCAGCCGGCAGCCGCTTTCCTCCTCGGGGTAGAAGAGGTAGCCGCACAACGACAGGTCGGCGATCGTCGGGGTCTCTGCAACCATGAAAAGCCGGCTCGCCAGGTGTTGATCGACGATGCCGAACGCGGCGTCGATGCGGGTCTTGAGCCAGGCCATGACGGCCGGGTCGGGCGCGGCCGGCGCGAACGATTTCATGAATCGGTAGCTGGCCAGGTAACTGGTGAACTTGTGGTTGTCGAACAGCAACCAGCGAAGAATTTCGCGGCCCTCGGCGTCATCGGTGCCGCCCAGGCGCTGGTGCTTGTCGGCCAGGTGGTGCAAGATCGCGCCGGATTGCGTCAGGCGCAGCGCGCCGTCCTCCAGCATCGGCACCTCGCCCATGGGGTTGACCAGGGCGCGCCATTCGGCGCCGCGGGTGACCCCGTTCATGAAGTCCACGAACGCCGCTTCCCAGGGCTGTTGCAGGCAATTCAATGCCAGCGCCACCTTGAAGCTGTTGCCCGACTGGCTGAAGCAATGAAGACGGTACAAGGAAGCTCCTGCTTGCGCAGCCGCGTTGAAGGTGGGTTGGAATGGGGGACGGCGATGAACTCAACGCGCCCGCGGCGGGGCGCTGGTGGCCTTCTTGGCGACAGCCTTCTTCGCGACGGCCTTCTTCGGCGCTGCCTTCTTGGCCGCCGCCTTCTTGGTCGCGGCCTTCTTTGCAGGGGCTGGCTTGGCCGTGCGCTTCGTGACTGCCGCAGGCCGTGCCGGCTCTTTCCTGGCAGCGGTCTTTTTGGCGGGCGGCGCTTTGACACTGTCCTTGGCGGCCCCCTCTGGGGCGGCGATCTTCTTCGCCGCCGCTTTCTCGGCCACCGACTTGCGCGCGGCCGGGGCAGCCTTTATTGGCGCAGGCTCGGCCTCAAGCGGCAGATCGAAATCGGGGCTGTCCTGCCAGCCGCGGTTCCACGGCCCGATGTCGATGGGCGCGGCCAGAACGACCGCTCCGCGGGTGCCATGCACTGTCGGCGCATCGGCGTTGAAGCCGGCGGCGAGCACCCGCCGGGCGGTCTCAAAATACTTCAGGCGGTCGGCCTGGCCGGTTTGGCCACCGTTGATTCGCTGGGTGATGGCCGTGAAATCGGCGCGGTCGGCCAACTCGTTGAGGCCGTTGCTCAACCAGTAAAGACCCGCCACCGGGAAAGCAACCTCCGGAGACTGCACCAGTTCGGGCTTTCCGACCAGGTCCAGGCCCAGGGCAGCCGCGGCACGCTGGTAGGCATCCCGGCCGGTAAGCTGGATCACGCCGCGCCCGCGATAGCGGAAGCCCTCACCGCTGGCCGCGTTGCCGTTGCCCATGCGGCTGGCGTAGACGTAGTTGCCCAGCTTCGGTTCGTTGCGCAGGTACGGCAGCGCCGAGGCTTCGGTCGGGAAGCGGCGCTTCCACATGCTCATCAGCCCCGATGCCCGGGTGTAGTAAAGACTCTCCAGCATGCGCGTGTACTGTGCCGACTCGTGCGCCGTCTGCGCCACAAACGCCGCGGTGCGCAACAGCGTGTTGATGCGAAACACGCGCATCGCTTCGTTCAGGTGCGGCAAGCAGATCTGCAGCCGCGCCAGTGGAAGCAGAGGCAGGATCTGCCGCAGTTGAGTCTCGGTCAGCATGCCTGTCTCCCGGGGTGAATCATCAGTCAGCTTATGGGCCGGCGCAGCGCTTGTCCATAGGCGCGATCGCCGAGCAGCGTTCAGGCCCTGGCCAGAACCTCGGGGTTCAGTGCCGTCGGCGGTTTGCCCCGGTTCGGCCCGACGCCCAACGCGGCCATCAGGTTGTCGACGGCCAGGTGGGCCATCGCGCGCCGCGTCGGGATGCTGGCGCTGGCGATGTGCGGCGTGAGCACGACGTTGGTCAGCGCCAGCAGGCCGGGGTGGACGCCGGGTTCGCCCTCGAACACATCGAGCCCGGCGGCGGCAATGCGCCTGTCCCGCAGGGCCTGCGCCAAGGCCGCATCGTCGACCACCCCACCCCGGGCGATGTTGGTCAGGGTGGCCGATGGCTTCATCAACGCCAGTTCGGCGGCACCGACCATGTGGTGCGACGCGGCACTGTACGGAACCACGATCACCAAATGATCGGCTTCGC
>JAYSVE010000674.1:0-8184 GCA_043718725.1 Methylibium sp. | reverse complement strand
GCAGGTGATCGAAGGCCTCCAGCCCGACGCGGCGGGCGATGCGCGCGGCCACCGGGTAGAACAAGAACTCGCGCAACTCGGTGAACAGCGTGATCGACAGCCGCAACGCGCCGTAAGCCAGCAACAATGCCACCGGCACGGCCAGGGCGGCGCGCGGGTCGCCGGCCTTGAGGTCCAGCGCATCGACCAGTTCCTTCAACACCAGCGGCACGCTGACGTTGGCCAGCTTGGCCGCGACCAGGAAACCCAGCGCCAGCAGCACCCGCCAGCGCCACTGCCACACATAGGGCACCAGTTTCTTCAACGTCGCCCAGTCCGAGCGGCGCCCCGGCGGTGAATCGGGGGCGAGTGGCGGGGCGGCGATCGACGAATGGCGCATGGAGGGCGGGGACCGTGGGCAAGGAATCCGGACCGCGAAAGATGAAAGAATCTTGCGATCAACTTCAGCAGGTGGAGCAGCATGCCCGAGATTTCAAGTAACCGCCTGGAAACGCTGGCGCCCCTTCAGTTGCCGAATGACCGCCAGTTGGTGATGCGCGTGATGCCGATGCCGGCCGACGCCAACGGCAACGGGGACATTTTCGGCGGCTGGATCATGGCCCAGGTCGACCTGGCCGGCGCCGTGCTGCCGGCGCGCATCGCCAAAGGCCGCCTTGCGACCGTGGCGGTGAACCAGTTCATCTTCAAGCAACCGGTGTCGATCGGCGACCTGCTGAGCTTTTATGCCAAGGTCGAGCGGATCGGCCGCACCTCGGTCACCGTCAACGTGGAGGTGTACGCCGAGCGCAACCCGGCCAACCTGCATGTGGTCAAGGTGACCGAGGCGAACCTCACCTATGTGGCGATCGATGGGCAGGGCAAGCCGAGACTGATTCCGACCGACTGAGTCGCCGCAGGGAAGCGCTGATGCCATGGCGCACCGTAGGCGACTCACCTCGGGCCTGCACTGCCCTATTGCATTGGGGCAACGTTCCGGCCTGAACCACCCACCCTGGTGGCCGAGTCGGCGCGCCGGCCGGGAACCTTGGCGGCGCAATGCACACCAAGCCGCACCCTTTGCTCTGGAGACTCGTTATGACCTCATCCGACACCCGGGCCATCGTGACACTCAGCCTGATGGCGGCGTTTGCCGACGGCGACAAACACGAGCGCGAACGCGAACAAATCAAGCGCATCGCCGAATCGCTGTCCCAGGCCGACGGCGTGAACCTGCCCTCGCTCTACCAGGACGTGCTGATGAAGCGCGTGTCGATGTCTTCCGCGGTGGGCGCGTTGACCAGCCCCGAATCGCGCCAGCTCGCCTACGAGATGGCGGTGTGCGTTTGCGATGCCGACGGCGCGCAGTCGGCCCCCGAGCAGACCTACCTGGACGAGTTGCGCAGCGCGCTCGGTCTGGACCCATCGGCGACGAGCCGGTTCACGCAGCAGGCCGATCAGATGGCCGCCGCGCCGCTGGCCGCGGGTGCGGCAACCGCTTCGGCCGCGGCCCCTTCGGCGACGCTTGCCCAAGCCACACCCGCATCAAACACGCCGGACACCGCCGAGATCGACCGGGCGATCCTGGATGCCGCGATCCTCAACGGCGCGCTCGAGTTGCTCCCCGAAACGCTGTCGACGTTAGCGATCATTCCGCTGCAGATGAAGCTCGTCTACCGCATCGGCAAGGCACATAACTACGAACTCGACGGCGGTCATGTGAAGGACTTTCTGGCCACCGCCGGCGTCGGCCTGACCTCGCAGTATCTTGAGCAAGCCGGGCGCAAGCTGCTCGGCGGGCTGCTGGGCCGCATCGGCGGCGGATTGCTGGGCGGCGTGGGCAAGCAGGCGGTGAGCTCGGGCTTGAGTTTCATCACGACCTACGCGCTGGGCCATGTGGCGCTGCGCTACTACGCCGGCGGGCGCACGCTGTCCACCGCGATGCTGAAGGAGGCCTACACGAAGATGACCCAGGAGGCGCAAGCCTTGCAGGGCCGCTACCTGCCCGCCATACAGGAGAAGGCGCGCACGCTGGATGCCGGCAAGGTGCTCGCGATGGTGCGTGGCGCCTGATTACCCCCGGCACTCAGTCGACGAAAAAATCCGGAATGAAATCCTGGGTTCCCGGCGTCACGCTGTACTTGTCAAAGTCCTTCTCGCCGTGGCTGGCCAGCAGCGCGTCGTCGATGAAGAAGTTGCCGGTGCTGGTCTTCGCCTCGCTGGTCAAGATCAGGTAGGCGGCGTCGGCCAGGATCTCGGGTTTGCGGCAACGTCCGAGGTCCACGCCGGGGATCATCTGCAGCGCCGCGGTGGCGATCGCGGTGCGCGGCCACAGGCTGTTGACCGCGATGCCCAGCGGCCTGAACTCTTCCGCGTGCCCCAGGGTGCACATGCTCATGCCGTACTTGGCGATGGAGTAGGCCGTGTGGTCCTTGAACCAATGCGGTTTCATGCTGAGCGGCGGGCCCATGTTCAGCACCTGCGGGTTGCGCCCGGCCTGGGCCGACTTGACCAACTGGGCTAGGCAGGCCTGCGTGCACAGGAAGGTGCCCCGCACGTTCACACCGAACATCAGGTCGAAGCGCTTCATCGGCGTGGCGGGGGTCGGCGTCAGGCTGATCGCGCTGGCGTTGTTGACCAGGATGTCGATCCCGCCGAAGCGCTCGACCGCCTGCGCCACGGCGGCGAGCACGCTGGCCTCGTCACGAATGTCGGTCTGCACGGCCAGGGCCTGGCCGCCGGCGGCTTCGATCTCGGCCGCGGCCGAGTGAATGGTGCCGGGCAGCTTGGGGTTGGCCTCGGTCGTCTTGGCGGCGATGACGATGTTGGCGCCGTCCCGCGCGGCGCGTTTGGCGATGGCCAGGCCGATGCCCCGCGACGCGCCGGTGATGAAAAGGGTCTTGCCATGCAGGTTCATCGAACTCTCCTTCGGGTCGGGGTGGTCTGGGGCAGCAACGGAACAATCTCTGCGGTGATCTTGCCGGCCAGTTGTTCGGCCCACAACGCATAGATGGCCGGGCCGGGGTGGAACCCGTCTTCGGCCATCAGCGAGCCGGCCATGGCCATTTGATCGGCAAACGGCAGCGGCAGGGCCCATCGGTCGGGATGCGCGGCGACCCAGCGGGTCAAGGCCTCGTTGTAATGGCGCGCCTGCATGCCCAGCACCCAGCGCAGCGGGTGCGGCAACAGCGGCAGGGCATGCATCGGCGGCACACCGCTGTGCACGATGTGGCGCACGCCGGCGCGGCGCACCGCCAGCCAGTCGAGCTTGTCGAGCTGCGCCAACCATTTTTTGGCCGAGACCTGCGCGACCACGTCGTTGACGCCCAGCGCCGTCACCATCACGTCGGCCGGGTGCAGGCGCGTCGTCTTCAATGTGTCGACGGCGTCGCGCGTGGTGTGGCCGGTTTGCGCCACCACCTGCCACACGACCGAGCCCGCCAGGCGCTGCGACAAGGCTTCGCTCAAACGGCCGGCCAGGGCCTGCGACTGGGTCGGCGCGCCGACACCGGCCGCCGACGAATCGCCGACGATCAGCAGGCGCAGGCACACCGGGCCGGTGCCGGCCACGCCGACTCGCGCCCCTTCGGCCTCGGGCAGGCGCAGCGCGCGGCGCCGCACGCCCCGGCCTTGCCACAGCAACAATGGACTCAGGACGAGCTTTGCCGCCCGGTGCATCGACAGTCTCCGGGGCTCAATTCGTCTGGCGTGGAAGGTAGGACTCGAACAATTTCAACTGAACTGGCTGAAGTCGGGCCGGCGCTTCTGGAAGAACGCGCTGAAGGCCTCGCGCGCCTCCGGGCTGGTCAGACGCGCGCCGAAAATTTCAGCCTCGGCGGCGACGGCCTGCAACACCGCGTCGCCCTGCCCGCGTCGCAGCAGCTTCTTGGTGTCGCGCACCGCGCCCGGCGGCAACGCGTTGAAGCGCTCGGCGACGCGGCGCGCATGGGCCACCACTTCGGCCGCGGGCAGCACCGCATTGGCGATGCCCAGCTCCACCGCCTCGACGCCGGTGAACGGGTCGCCGAGCAGCAGCTTCTCGGCCGCCTTCACCCGGCCGAGCAGTTGCGGCACGATCAGGCTGGAGGCGAATTCGGGCACCAGGCCCAGGCTCACGAAGGGCATGGCCAGGCGGGCCTCGTCGGACACATAGACCAGGTCGCAGTGCAGCAGCATCGTCGTGCCGATGCCGATGGCCGCACCGGTGACGGCCGCCACCACCGGTTTCTCGCAGTCGTGCAGCGCCTTCATGAACTGGAACACCGGCGAATCGGCGCCCTGGCGCGGGCGCTGCGTGAAGTCTTCGATGTCGTTGCCCGACGTGAAGATGCCCGGCTGGCCGGTGATCAGCACGGCGCGAACCGCCGGCTCGGTGTTGGCCGCGTTCAGCGCATCGGCCATGGCCTGGTACATCGCGACGGTGATCGCGTTCTTCTTTTCCGGCCGCGCAATTTCGATGGTGGCCACGCCGTTGAGCGTGGCGGTCTTGATGCTCATGCTTGTTTCCCAGGAAAGTTCAGACGCGCTCGAGAATGCCGGCCGCGCCCTGCCCCATGCCCACGCACATCGTGACCATGCCGTATTTCAGGTTGTGGCGGCGCAGCGCATGGACCACGGTCGCGGCGCGGATCGCACCGGTCGCGCCCAGCGGGTGGCCCAGGGCGATCGCGCCGCCCATCGGGTTGACGCGCGCGCGGTCCAGGTCGAGGGTGTTCAACACCGCCAACGCTTGCGCGGCGAAGGCCTCGTTGAGTTCGATCCAGTCCATGTCGCTGGCCTTCAGGCCGGCGTAGCGCAGTGCGGCGGGAATGGCTTCGATCGGCCCGATGCCCATGATCTCGGGCGCGACGCCGCGCGACGCAAAGCTGACGAAGCGCGCCAGCGGCGTCAAGCCGAACTGCTTGACGGCCTTGTCGCTGGCCAGGATCAGGGCACCGGCGCCGTCGCTGGTCTGCGAGCTGTTGCCGGCTGTCACCGAACCCTTGGCGGCGAACACCGGTTTCAGTTTGGCCAGGCCTTCGATCGAGGTGTCTGGGCGCGGGCCTTCGTCGACGCTGAAGGTTCGGGTCTTCACCGTGGTTTCGCCGGTGGCGAGGTTGGGCAGGCGTTCGATCACCTCGATCGGCGTCATCTCGTTGCTGAATTCACCAGCGGCGATGGCCTTGAGCGCCTTCAAGTGCGACTGCAATGCGAATTCGTCCTGCGCCTCGCGGCTGATCTTCCATTGGGTGGCCACCTTCTCGGCCGTGATGCCCATGCCGTAGGCGATGCCGATGTTCTCGTCGCGCGCAAACACCTCGGGGTTGAACGAGGGCTTGTTGCCGCCCATCGGCACCATGCTCATCGACTCGGCGCCGCCGGCGATCATCACGTCGGCCTCACCGACGCGGATGCGGTCGGCCGCCATTTGCAGCGCCGACAGGCCGGAGGCGCAGAAGCGGTTGACCGTGACGCCGCCCACCGAATGCGGCAACCCCGCCAGCACCATGGCCGCGCGCGCCATGTTCATGCCCTGCTCGGCCTCCGGGAACGAGCAGCCGATGATGGCGTCTTCGATGGCCTTGGGGTCCAGCGTGGGCACCTGCCGCAGCGCGCTGCGGATCGCCGCCACCAGCAGGTCGTCCGGCCGGGTGTTCCTGAAATAGCCGCGGCCCGATTTGCCGATGGGCGTGCGCGTCGCCGCAACGATATAAGCGTCTTGAACTTGTTTCATTCGAATGGCTCCAGGTTTCACTTCAAGCAGTCGCCGCGGAACCGGCTCTGCCGGGCCGCTGGCGGCGCCCCCTTGAGGGGGAGCGGCGCAGCCGCCCCGGGGGTGGTCAATTCCTTACCGGCTTGCCGGTTTGCAGCATGCCCATGATTCGCTCTTGCGATTTCGGGTGTTCGAGCAGGCTGCAGAAGTGCTTGCGCTCCAGCGCCATCAGGTACTCCTCGGTGACCAGCGAGCCGGCGTCGACATCGCCGCCGCAAACCACGTCGGCGATCATCGCGCTGATGTCGAAGTCGTGCGCGCTGATGAAGCCGCCGTCGCGCATGTTGGCCAGTTGGGCCTTGATGGTGGCGATGGCCGAGCGCCCGGCCACCGGGAACAGCGCGCGCGCCGGCGCGCGGTAGCCGCTGTCGAACATCGCCTTGGCCTGCTGCGTGGCGACGAACAACAGCTCGTCCTTGTGCGCCACGATGATGTCGCTCCACAACAGGTAGCCCAACTTGCGGCTCTCGATCGCGCTGGTGCCCACCTTGGCCATCGCGGCGCTGGTAAATCCGTCGATCACGAACTTCATGATGTCCGCATTGGCGTTGCCGGCCGCCGCCATCTCGGCCGCGCGGCGCGCGATGTAGGCCAGGCCGCCACCGCCGGGGATCAGGCCGACGCCCACCTCGACCAGGCCGACGTAGGTCTCCATCGTGGCCACCCGGCGGGCCGAATAGACCGCGAGTTCGCAACCCCCGCCGAGCGCGATGCCACGCATGGCCGAGACCACCGGCACCGCCGCGTAGCGGATGCGCAGCATCGCGTCCTGCAGCTTCTTCTCTTCGGGCGCAATGCCCTTGGCGCCGAGCTTCATGAACACCGGCATCATCGATTCGAGGTTTGCGCCGGCCGAGAACACGTCGTCGGGCGACCAGATCACCAGGCCCTTGTAGCCGGCCTCGGCCAGCTCCACCGCCTTGAGCAAGCCTTCGGTCACGGCCGCGCTGATGAGGTGCAGCTTGGCGGTGATGCTGGCGATCAGGACCTCGCCGTCCAGCGTCCAGACGCGCACCTCGTCGTTCTTGAAGACTTCGGTGCCTGACTTGAGCGGCGCGGCGGCGCCCGCGCCGAACGGGCTCTCGGGGAAATGCTGACGCTGGTAGACGGCCAGGCTGCTGCGCGGGATGAAGGCCTGCTTCGATGGGCTCCAAGAGCCCTCGGGCGTGTGCACGCCGGCGTTGGCGGCCACCGGGCCCTCGAACACCCAGGCCGGCAGCGGCGCCTGGCTCAGCGCCCGACCGGCCTGGATGTCGTCACTCACCCAGTCGGCCACCTGCTTCCAGCCGGCCTCTTGCCACAGCTCGAACGGACCCTGGCTGGCGCCGAAACCCCAGCGCATCGCGAAGTCGATCTCGCGCGCGGTGTCGGCGATGTCGGCCAGGTGCACGGCGCAGTAGTGAAAGCTGTCGCGCAGGATGGCCCAGAGAAATTGCGCCTGCGGGTTTTTCGACTCGCGCAGCAGCCGGAGCCGCTCCGGCGCCGGCTTCTTGAGCATGCGAGCGACGATCTCGTCGGCCTTGCCGCCGCCGCCGACATAGGTGCCGCTGGCCGGGTCGAGCCGAAGAATGTCCTTGCCGACCTTCTTGTAGAAGCCCGCGCCGGTCTTCTGGCCCAGCGCGCCTTGCTCGATCAGCCTGGCCAGCACCGGCGGCGTGGCATAGCTTGCGAAAAACGGATCGCCGGCAAGGTTGTCCTGCAAGGTCTTGATGACATGCGCCATCGTGTCCAGGCCCACCACGTCGGCGGTGCGAAAGGTGCCGGAACTCGCGCGGCCGAGCTTCTTGCCGGTGAGGTCGTCGACCACGTCAAAGCTCAGGCCGAAGGCGTCGGCCTCTTTCATCGTCGCCAGCATGCCGGCGATGCCGACGCGGTTGGCGATGAAGTTCGGCGAGTCCTTCGCGCGCACCACGCCCTTGCCCAGCGACGTGGTGACAAAGGCCTCGAGCTGGTCGAGGATTTCCGGCCGGGTTGTCGGTGTGTTGATCAACTCGACCAGGGCCATGTAGCGCGGCGGGTGGAAGAAGTGGATGCCGCAAAAGCGCGGCTTGATCTCCTCGGGCAGCACCTGCGCCAGCTTGGTGATGCTCAGCCCCGACGTGTTCGACGCGACGATGGCATGCGGCGCCAGGGCCGGTGCAATGCGCTTGTACAGGTCGAGCTTCCAGTCCATGCGCTCGGCGATGGCCTCGATGACCAGGTCGCAGTCCTTCAGCAGGTCGAGGTGCTCTTCGTAGTTGGCCTGCTGGATCAGCGCCGCGTCTTCGGGAACGCCGAGCGGCGCCGGCCTCAGCTTCTTCAAGCCGTCGACGGCCCTGGCGACGACGCCGTTCTTCGCGCCCTCCTTGGCGGGCAGGTCGAACAGCACGACCGGCACCTTGCAGTTGACGAGGTGGGCGGCGATCTGCGCGCCCATCACACCGGCGCCGAGCACGGCGACCTTGCGAACAGTGAAG
>JAYSVE010000673.1:0-3462 GCA_043718725.1 Methylibium sp. | reverse complement strand
GCAACGGAATCAGGGATCGTGGGCATTCGGACTCCTTGGAATTCGGCAACGACGCGACCTTAAACGCTGGCGGCGTGGCGGCTCCATGGCTCGGGTGGCGTGTGTGAGCGTGTGTAGCGCGTCAGAGGTGGGCGTGCCGCACCCCGCGGTCCCGTGGTTCACCGGGTTGGCACCATCGACCTCGGGAGTTTGCACGCTGGCGCGCCCGGGCCTGGGCCTACCGCTTGCAATGGCCCTTACAGACCGTCACGCCGGGCGGTGCCGGGCCGCGCGCGGGCTCAACGCGTTCGGAAAGTACAGCGCCGTCAGGCTGGCGGTGTGCACCGGCACGAAGCCCTCGCGCCGGGGCGTGTCGGTGTCGAAGCGGCGCCAGTCGCGCAGCCAGTGAATGGCGTCGCAGACTTCGAGCAGGCCCATGGTTTCGCGGTCGCCGACCAGAATGCCCTGCACTCGCAGGCCCAGCTCGGCGCGCGCGCTGTCCAGCCGCGCCAGGGTGGCGCCGGTGCAGCCGAACTCGCCGTCGCTGACGATCAACAGGTCGGCGCTGCGCCAGCCCTGGGTGTGAACCTGTGCGATCGCCCGCTCGATCGGCGTCTGCACGTCGGTGCCGCCGTCGAAGCCCTGGCCGAGCAGCGCCAGCAGGTTGGCCAGGCCGTCACGGCTGAGGTCGAGGTCGGACTCGACCAGCTCGCCAGGCCCGCCAAACGCCATCAGCCGGCAGCCCCGGCCTTCGCGATGGGCGGTGCGCAAGGCCTCCAGCACGACCGCTTTGGCGATGTTCTCGGGCCCACCCTTCATCGACCCGGAGGTGTCCACGCACAGGATCATCGGCCCGCGCTCCAGCGCCTCGGGTGCCGCCTGGACGGCGCGCTGGTGCTGCGCCGCCGGGTCGGGCACGCGCTCCAGCAGCACCGCTTCGCTCTCGTAGGTCAGCAGCCGGCTTTCGGCCAGCCGGGCGCGCCACAGCTTGCGCAGCACCGGATGGCGGATTTGCTGGGCCTCGCTGCCCAGCATGCGTTCGAGCCGGTCCGAATGGCGGATGCCTTTGAGTTCGCCGGGCGCATCGGGCAGGCGGGTTTCGCGCTCGCGTTGCGGCATCGGCGCGTCGCTGCGGCGCGCCGCGGCGCTGGCGGCGGGCGGACGTTGCGGGTGATGGTGGGCCCGGCCCAGCGCCCGGATCAGCACGGCCAGCGGCTGCAAGTGCGCCAGCAAGGCGCTGATGCGCTGCGCCTCGCGCCATTCGCGCGAGCGCAGCAGGCCGCGCAACTGGTCCCAGCTCATGTTCGGCAAATCGCCCAGCCCCTGCATCAGCGCGAGCACGTCTTCCCAGCCGCTGGTTTGCAACTCCCATTCAAGGGTGAAGCCCCGCACCTCCAGGGCGATGGCCTCCTCGCGGCTGCGCGCCGGCCGGTGCAGGTTGATGCGGTCCAGGTGCCACAGCAGGGTGCGCAGTACCTGCTGGGCCAGCGGCGGCGCGCCCTTGCACAGCCCGGGCAGCCCGAGCGCGCCGACCGCATCGCGCATGCCGCGCAGGGCCTGCGGGTCGCCGAAGTCCAGCGCCGGGCCGGGCAGCTCGCCGGCGTCCAGCGCCGCCAGCCAGGCGCCGAGATCGACCAGCCGCTGGCCGCAGTCCCCGGCCGAGGTGACCAGGGCCGGCAGCCACAGCGCGTTCGGCAGCGCCGCGAGGCGGTCGTAGGGAGCGTCAAGGTCACGCATCGCGGCGCGGCATCAAGCCGTCAGCGCGACCGGCTCGGGCACCGCACCGGCCTGCTGGGGATCGAGCGGCAGCTGCGCAAAACCGGCGCGCGTGGCTTCCAGCCGCGCCACCAGGGCCATCAGCATGACCAGCGTCTGGCGCCTGGCCTGCAACCACCCGGCGGCCAGCGCGGGCGGCAGCCACAGCCGCCCGGCCACCGCCCGCGCCAGCGCCTCGGTCTGGGCGTCGGTGTGCGCCAGGTGCTGGCGGGCGCGGGCCAGCACCTCGTCGACCTGCGCCACCCGCGCGGCCACATGGACGCTGCTGTAGCGCTTGCGCAGGTGCGCCTCCAGCGAGGCCGTCACCATGCGCAGCATGCCGGCCTCGCCCTCGCCCTGGCCCGCCTCGGGCCCACCGATGGCGCGCGCCAGCGCCAGCTTGCCGGCGCTGTCGTCAGCCTCCTGCGCCTGGGCCCGGGATTCGATCTCCCATTGCTTTTCGAACGCCTCGGCGGCCCGGTCCAGCCACGGCGCGTCCTGCGGCGCGGCCTGCGCCACCTGGAGCGCAAACCAGTCTTGCAGCCCGGCCACCTGGGCCGGTTGCGAAGCCAGCGTGTACGGCACCAGCCACAGGTCGAAGCCGTCCACCTCGGCCCGGCCATCGGTCAGTGCGGCGGTGCGCATCAGCCCGAGCAACTGGCGCCAGCGCCGGTCCGACACCGCCATCTGCGCCTCGGCGCAAAAGGCCCGCAGCGCCTGCAGGTGCGGCACGACCTCGGGCGCCAGCGTGATGCGTTCGCGCGCGCGCAGGCCCTCGGCCAACTCGTCGCGGGCGATCGGCCGGGCGGCATCGGCCGGCGCGCCGCTCGGCGCCGGCACCAGGGCCAGCAGTTGCGCGAACGCCGCGTCGCTGACGGCCGCGACCGGCACCCGCACCAAGAAGCGGTCGTAGAACGCCATCAGCGCTTCGTCCTGCGGCACCTCGTTGGTGGCACCGATGACGCTGATCAGTGGCGTGCGGATGCGGGCCGAGCCGTTGTCAAATTCGCGCTCGTTGAGCAGGGTCAGCAGCGCGTTCAGGATCGCCGAGTTGGCCTTGAAGACTTCGTCGAGGAAGGCGATGCTGGCGGTCGGCAGGTAGCCGTCGGTCAGGCGCTCGTAGCGGTCGTGTTCGAGCGCCTTGAGCGACAGCGGGCCGAACAGTTCTTCGGGCGTCGAAAAGCGCGTCAGCAGCCGCTCGAAGTAGCGCGCGCCGTCGAAGCCGCGGTGCAGCCGCCGCGCCAGTTCACTCTTGGCCGTGCCGGGCGGGCCGATCAGCAGGACATGCTCGCCGGCCAATGCGCACAGCAAGGCCAGACGCACCGCGGCGCTGCGTTCGAGCAGGCCGGATTCAAGCGTATCGATCAGCGCCTGCAGGCGCGCGCGAGAGGGCAGTTCGGGGCTCATGGCTCGGATTGTGGCGTGTTGACTGTCGGTGCGCGCTTGCTTGACCAGCCACTCCTGCACCGCCGGATGCTTGCGCGTGGCGTAGTTGTCGGCGATCAGATGCAGCGCCTTGCCCTTCGGCCGCCGCCCGACGAGGATCTGCACCCGGATCAGCCGTCGTTCCAGCTCGCCCTGTTGACGCCGGGGCCACCCGTGCTCGACGCGGAAACCGCGAAGACTCCTGACACACCTTGCCTCGAACGAGGGGGACGTGAAAATTCACCTGTTCGATAGCAGACCCAACTCACCGGCTACCTTTGGCTGCCCTTCCCCCGGCTGATA